>JAXHVG010000177.1:0-9348 GCA_034189245.1 Caldifarciminota bacterium | reverse complement strand
TAGAAGAGAGAAGAATCTGTAAATGAGAATGGGAGTGACAGATAGGGCATTGATAATCGGCTCTGGCGAGAGCATTGACCTGAATTCAATAAGGGATTATCAGTATATTATTTGTGCTGACGGCGGTTATCATCATATTGAGCGAAAAATCAAGCCCGATATTATCATTGGTGATTTTGATTCAGTGAGCCCCTGCAATCTGCCTCCGGGCATTGAAACAATGCGCTTTCCCGAAGACAAGGACAATACGGATACTGAGCTGTGTATTATCCATGCATTGAACAAAGGTATAGAGCACATTGACATAACAGGCATATACGGGTCCAGGCCGGATCATTTCTTCACAGGTATCTCATTGCTGAGACGCTATATAGGCATGGATATAACCCTGCAGACAGAACGGTTTTCAATCTTCATTATAAAGCCTGCTGAGAGATTTGTCTTTAAAGAGCTCAAAGGAAGAACAGTCAGTTTCTTCTCCCTGTCATCCAGGACTCAGATCATTGATGCAGAGGGTTTCAGATATCCACTCAAGAGGAAGAAACTCAAGCTCAAGATACCTGTTGGTGTGAGTAATCAGATTGTAAGGGACAATGCAGAGATATATTATAAGAAGGGAGCATTACTCTGTTTTATAGAAAAATAATACTGATAATCTTCATCCCGGCAGTATTCATAGCTGCTGCATGCAGTGCGCCTGCTCTGGAGATAATTATTGAGGAATCCGGTTTTAGAGGCCGTGATATTTGTTTCAGGAAGAATTACGGTCTGAGTGACACATTTGACAGTCCCCTTTCTGATTCCATACTGAATAACCCGTATCTGCTGTACAATGACTATGAAGGTATTGCAGATTCACTGAAGGGTCTTGACATTGATTCAACTTATTACAGTGAAGCAGTTGATATCTATTCTCTCATTGAACAATTAAGCGCGGATATTGAAGATATTATGAGAAGCAATATTAATACGGAGTTTGAACAGAACAGGAATATTGTCTCTGCGGTTCCGCTTATGTTCTTTGAGGATTCCCTTTATTATATGTACAGGGGCGCATTTGAGCGCAATATCAATGCTGAAGGTATTGGTTCTGATACTGAACCTGACTCAATTCTTACATATCTGCATAACAGCAGCGCAGGATTTGATGGGATCCGCTCCCTCCGTGAATCCTTTATTATGAGGATTGAACAATTGATAGGAGATGGACTTATAAGCCCCATTGACACAATGCTCAATGGAGGAAGGCTTATTATCTCATCTTCAGGTAATGATGTGTATGAGGAGGACTATGATTTTATCATAGATCTGGGAGGCAATGACACCTATGTTAACCAATGCGGTGTTGTCTATCCGTATACGAGGAGATTCAAATTCATCTTAGACCTCGCAGGTGATGACTCTTATGTTTCAACAGACAGTTTTTCCGTCAGTCTCGGTTCTGTAAACGGTGTTACCTTTATTGAGGATTATTCGGGTAATGACAGGTATTATCTCCACAATTTTTCACTGGCATCAGGATTTATCGGCTTTTCATCCGTGAGGGACAGAAGAGGGGATGATGTTTACTCATCGGGATTCTTCTCCCAGGGTGCAGGTTTCTACGGCACGGGGGAACTGATTGACAATGGCGGCAGTGATACCTATATGTCATCTGCCTTTTCTCAGGGATTCGGATTTGTCAAGGGCATCGGCATACTCAGTGACTTGAATGGCAATGATACATACAGGTCAGGCACATTCTTCAGGCACAAACCGCTTCTCAAGGATGATTATCTTGCAATGTCACAGGGATTCGGCATGGGCATCAGGCCGAGAGCAGGGGGCGGCATCGGTATTCTGGAAGACCATTCAGGCAATGATATCTATCATGCATCTGTATTCGGACAGGGCGGCGGTTACTGGCACGGTACGGGGATACTTATTGACAGGCAGGGCAATGACTACTATTCATCTGCTGAATATGCACAGGGATCAGGTATACATATGGCTTCAGGCGGGCTCTTTGATATGGGAGGTGATGATATGTATTATTCCCGGTTCGGACCGTCTCAGGGTTCTGGCCATGATTTCGGTGTCGGCATAATGCTTGATTGTAAAGGTGATGATAATTACACTGTTTCAGGCGGCAGGGGCATAGGACTTAATAATGGAGTAGGCATATTTATAGATATCCGGGGCAGGGACAGTTATTTTTCCAGTGAGGCTCTCCATGACGGCGGAGTCAATCTCTCTCGCGGATTCTACGGCATGGGCATATTTGCTGACCTTTCGGAAATTGACAATTTCGGAGCAGCATCTGATAATTCCAAGACATCAAAGTACTACACTGTATTTGTTGATAATAATGACAGTGATAGGGCAGAGTATCCCGATACATTTACAATTGACCCCGGTACCGGACCCGAGGAACTCTTTGATATTGCTTCCATGTGGGGAGTGCGGGAAATAAGACCCAAGGTATTAAAGGCAAGAGAAATGTTCAAGGATTATGAGCAGGGGATTTTTGAATATATAATGTCGGAGAAAATGGATACAAGAGACGGACTTGAAATAAGGGCAATAATATCATTCTTCAATAATGCAAATGATTCAATGCAGGATTCACTGATTGAACTGATAGACAGTCCCAATAGATTTGTTCAGTCTAATGCGGTTTATCTCTGCGGCAAGACGGGCCTCAATAGGGCATATCCCCATATCAAAAAGGCAGCACTTTCGTCAGGTAAAGTATCACGCACAGCTGTGTATGCCATAGGTCTGCTTGACAGTGCTGTTGATATGTCATATATGGCTGATATTTATAATGCCGGTGATTACAGGATGGAGATTGAGGTATTGACAGCACTGTCCAATCATCATTATGATTTACTCGGCAGTCTCAATACGGAATTTGAGAACAGGCAGACTGCCTATGCCTATATTGCCTATGCATCGGGTTTTGAAAATGGCATTGAATACATAAAATCCCTTAAGGATTATGCATATGAGGCTGAGATAGGGATTGAGATGTATAATGAGAATTTCCGTTAATTAAAAAAGCATCTCAGTCCTGTTTTCTTAATCTTATTGACATCAATATATTTATGTTTTATTATAGCAAAACTTCTTCAAGATAACATCAATTGAGGATAGAATGCAAAAAAGAGAATTTTCTGTATCATTTTTTACTATATTCAGACTAGGAGGAATGTTATGAAATTGTCCAGTTTTCTCAATCCTGACCTAATTTTTCTGAATAGAGATATTAATTCAAAGGAAAGTGCGTATATATTCCTTACAGAGAAAATTGTTGAACAGAACGGCTTATCGGTGGATAAAGAATACATACTGAAAAAACTAAGGGAAAGGGAGAAATTGGGAAGCACAGTGCTCAATGACAAGGTTTATTTACCTCATGCCAGGCTGGAGAATTATACGGACCTTAATTTTGCTGTTCTCAGACCCAGTGAACCTATTGACAATATTCAGCTTGTTATTCTTATCCTTATTTCTGCTGAAACCTCAACAATATATCTCGGAGCACTTTCAGCTATAAGCAAAATAGTTGCAGACGAAGAAATAATGGATGCACTGATGAATGCAGATTCCTCAGTGGATTTCATTAATGAGATCAAGGAAAGGGATATATATATGAAAGAGGATGTCAGAGCAGAAGACATAATGAGGGAGAATGTTATCACTGTCAATCCCGATATGAATGTTAAGGAATTGATTAATCTATTTCTCAGTGAAAATATATTCTTTGCTCCTGTGGTTGATAAAAAAGGCAAATTCCTCGGAACTGTTAATTTTCATAATATACTACAGAAAGCATTGCCGGATTATGTGGCGAGGATAACCAATATAAAATTCGCAAAGGGACTGGCTCCTTTGGACAAATTTCTCAAAGAAGAGGAAAATATTGATGTCAGTGAAATAATGGATAAGAAAGCAAAAACACTGAATCCCGATTCATCAATTATAGAAGGAATGCAGATACTGCGCAGTGACATAAACTGCATTGTCATTATTGATGATAATAATGAGTTGAAGGGTATTGTTGATCATCAGCAGATACTCCGGAATGTGCTGAGACCGTGATAATGAGTATTGACAGTATAATTGCACTTATCATTTTTCTTGTTGTGTATTTCTTTATTTCTACAGAGAAGATAAACAAGACAATAGCGGTTCTTATAGGAGCAATGCTCTTCATATTTGTCGGTTTTATCTCACAGGAAGCAGCTTTTGAGGCAATTGACTGGAATGTCATATTCCTTCTTATCGGTATGATGATAATTGTAGGGGTTATCCGTGATACCGGGTTTTTCCAGTATGTTGCTGTAAAAACTGCCAAATCTGCAGGAGGCAATCCTTACAAGATACTCATTCTCCTTGTTCTTATAACAGCAGTATTCTCGGCTTTTCTTGACAATGTCACAACAATAGTAATTCTCACTCCTATTACAATACTCATTGCAGAGGAACTAGATATCACGCCTGTACCATTTGTAATATCAGAAGCCATTGCATCCAATATCGGAGGTACTGCAACTCTGGTAGGGGATCCTCCCAATATCATGATAGGGAGTGCTGCGCAATTGAGTTTCCTGGATTTCCTGAAAGTGCTTTCCCCTGTTGTAATAATCATTCTCAGCATCTTTGTGTTTATTGCCTATATATTTATGAGAGGGCAGCTTCATGTATCCAATAAGAACAGGGCAAGGATCATGGAAATGCAGGAAACCAAAGCTATTGAGGATAAACCACTTATGATAAGAAGCCTTGTCGTTTTGTGTATAGTAATTGCCGGTTTCCTTTTGCACGATGCATTACAGATAGAGGCTTCATCTGTCGCATTATTCGGTGCTGCATTATTAATGCTGCTGTCGGGCAGGGATGAGATTGACCGTTTCTTTCATGAGGTTGAATGGAGTACTATATTCTTCTTTATCGGATTATTCATACTGGTGGGAGGACTGGCCCAGCTGGGAATCATCAAGTCACTCTCTGTATTTGTACTGCAACTAACAGGTGAGAGCATTGACAAGACAATGTATCTGGTCCTATGGATGTCCGGTCTGTTCTCTGCATTTGTTGACAATATACCGTATGTTGCAACCATGATACCCGTCATCAAGCACATGGGTGAACATTTTGGCATGAATGCTGTTAATCCTATCTGGTGGGCATTATCATTAGGAGCATGCCTGGGGGGTAATGGTACATTGATAGGTGCTTCTGCAAATGTTCTGTCAATCGGTATTGCAAGAAAGAGCGGATACAAGATAAGTTTCTGGCAATTCACAAAGCATGGGTTCGTGATAATGATAATATCTCTCATTATTGCCACAATTTATCTCAGCCTGATATTCTAGATACATATGAGTTCCATTGCCAAACAGTGAATCATTTTCTCAATATAATTGTGATTACAGCGATTGCATTGTCCTTTGTATGTGATATGGACAGTGAAATGCTTTTAATGCGGAGTTCCTCTCTTTGTTCTCTGCTTAGATGAATGCGGGGTTTGCCGTCTTCATCACTCAGTATCTCCACATCCTTCCAATTCAGATGTCTGCCGAAACCGGTCCCCAATGCTTTTGAGAATGCTTCTTTTGCACACCATCTGCCTGCAATGGTTTGAAATCTCCGGGACTTGCTGTTCAATTCTTCTATCTCATTGTCTGTGAATATCAGATGCATGAAATGACTGTCATTATTGAATTTATCCTTTATACGGTCAATACTGACAATATCAATGCCTGTTTCAATCCTCACTGATGCCTCCTATTTTCCTGCGGAGGGATATGAAGAGATAGACAGCATTGAACCACAGTGAAATGGATGTGCCCAGTGCAAGCCCCCCTGCACCCAGATGCGGCATGAGGATAATATTTGCCAGTATATTGATGATTGCTGCAAAGAATGCCACTTTCAGTGGTGTCTTTGTGTCAAGCAGAGCATAGAATCCCCGTGAGAGCAATGTCACAATACCCATTGGGAAGAGACCTATTGTATAGTAGAGCAGGGGCTTGTATGTCATCATAACAGAATTCATATCAAAGCTTCCCCGCATGAAAACCACTGTAATAATGAATTTTGCAAACATGGCAAATATAATTGAAGCAGGTATGAGAATGATCATATTGAGCAGTATGCCCTTGAGAATATACGAATAAAAACGTTTTCTGCTGGTGTAGATATATCTGGATGATATTTTGGGATGTATGACCTTTCCGATTGCAATGGAGAATACTGCAAAGGGCAGGTCAATGAGGCGGAATGCAAAGTATAGTGCTGATATTGAACCTATGGGTAATAGTGAAGCCATAAGCCTGTCAACATATATGGAGAGTTTCTCAATACCTGAGCCTGCTGAAATCGGTATGAGCAGTTTACCCATTCGTCTCAGTGCAGGGTTCTTGAATTCTGCCGAAAATCTGAATTGGACAGGAAGATTCCTGATTTGAAAAAAGAGTATAAGTGTCTGCATTATTACACCGATTATAATGCCCAGGGCAATTGCATAGAAGGATATTTTGTTGTACAGAAAAACAATTGTGATAATGAGGACTGTATTGTAAACAAAGGGGGAGAAATTATAGAGGGAGAATTTATTGTGCGCCTCAAGCAATGCACCTAAGAAGGCATATATGCCTATGAAGAACATATAGGGAAGGATGAGGTATGTTATCTTCAGTGAAACTGCGAAAGTTTCCGGATTAAATCCCGGTGCAACAAGGCGGATGAACGGGCCTGCAAGAGGGTAGAAGACCAGGACAAGAAGAATAAGCAGTATGCCTATGACAGTGAATACATTGGATACGAATTCAGATGCTCTTTCCCTGGATATTTCCTTCTGCCGTATAAAGAGCGGTATGAAAACACTCTCTGCAGCCTTTTCGCCCAGTATCCTTCTGAAGAAATTGGGTACCATATATGCTATGACAAATGCATCCATAATATAGGATGTGCCTATGAAATAGGAGAATACAAGTTCCCTGAGGAAACCGGAGATCCTTGAAACGCCTATGAGTGATGATGTCTTGACTATGGAACCCAGAAATCTATTGTTTCTCATTGCCCCTGAACCTCAAAATAACAATCGGTGTTTTCTCATCCTCCTGACCGGCAGGATTGCCTCTCATGCAGTGATATATAAAATCCTTCAGTTTTGCATTCAGAGGATAGACCGCCATAATATCAACAGACACATTATTTGCATCAACAACAGCGCATCTCATACCTGTCTTTTCATGGATTATTCTGCAGAAACTGACAGGTGAAGCAGGTGAGAGCACAATGTAATTATGTGAACCCTTGAACTCAACAGGATGCTGCTTCTTGAAATCAATGGATTTGACATCAGGACCGGCAATAGAGTAAAAACCGCCGTGTTTACCTCTTATCCTGTCCAGTGCACCTTTAAGTGTTGCCTGGAGAATTATCCTGAGTCCTGCTTCCTCAATAGCGCATTGCATTGTCTCTGCCATACCCAGACCGGTCCCGTATGTTACATTGGACACCCAGGGGTAGAGAAGCATTGCCCAATTTGAGACCCTTATCTCATCAAGGCGGTATGCACGTGACTGAGTTATTGCTATAACTGATTCCGCTACTGTGATAATATCCATTTCATGATGCTTCTCAATATTGCTAGTGATATAAGCTATAAGGTCATCACCCGGTCTGAATACAGGTGTCTCATGCTTCTCCATTATGTAATCCATATTGTCCAGTGAGAAACGGACAGTATGCTTCCGCTTCCTGAATTCCTCATATCCCTGCCTCAATTCACTGTGCATCAGGGAGATGTCCCTGGGTTTATTGATGTATTTCCTGATAAACCCCGCATACATATCAAAAAAAATCCGCATAGGTCAAGTATAATATAAAGGATGAAATATATCAAGCTTTTTAAATAAAATTTTGTAAAATTATAGACCGATAAAATCTTGTTGATTATCAATCATTTATATATAATGATAAACACGATTATCTATAATGATTTCACTGAGAAACAGAAAAGTAAATATGCTGAATTACTCAAAAAAACAGGATCACTATCAAGATTGTTTTCAGATAATGATATCCCTTATTTAGCTTACAGGATTTCAGAAAATTTATTTTGTGGTTCATCTCCAAAAGAGTTGGCTGATGCAGCAGGAAACACTTATTATTCATTCAATTAAGCGGGATTACAAATTAAAAGAAAAATATATACTGCCTTATACATTTACTTTACCTTCTTGATTTATAAAAGGAGATTATGATATGTATGACCAATCCGTATCTTAAATCTATTTACAACATCTGTCCCTTTATCCTCATTTTGTCAAAATCACCTTCCAATTCCCGGGGACGTCCCTTTACATCTGCAACTTCTATATTGAATTATTACTTAGCTTATGATTCACTGTTTTCTAATTAAAGTTATTGTATAACTTACAATTACTTATTTTTGTAAATTCTTGCAATTGTAAAGGACCGTCCCCGGGAATTGGACCAAATGTTATGTATTTGTATAAATAAAAGGGGTTAAAGTGCGTTTGTAGACATTTTCCGATTTGCTCTCTAATATTTCAAACTTCGTCCATTGAGAAGTCATATTTCTTTTATTCTGTATCTCTTTTTACCAACTCTTTTGGAGAAGAACCTATTGGTTGTTGGCAAAATGAAAGTCAACAGGAAAAAATTGGTTTATATAGCATAAGAGTAAAAAAGATTCTTCTTGATTTACCACAACCCTGAACCAGGTAAAATGTTATTTGCAGACTATGTGAACATGTCATGAAACAAGTATACAACAGGAATAACGAGGTTATAATGATATCCTTCATAATAATAGATATGAGATCATTGTCACATTGAAGGCTCTTATATTTAGAAAGGGTGCGCAGATGCAAGCGGTTTAAAATACAATTAAGATATAAAACTGAATCCAAATCCCAACTACTGTACTTGGGGCTTGGCAGAGAAATTATAAGGAGATTGTAGTATTCCAAATGAAATATTGGGTTGATAATGAAACGATGTATGATTGATTTTGAGATAGATGCTTAATCAATGAGAAATTATAAATTAAGGTGTTCACTTTCATTTTGCATATAACCCCTATTTTGTAATGTTTTAAGAGCAGAGAATCTATCACGCGCTAATAAAGCTGTTAACGCTAAAAACTTGAGACCGCCTTATCATCCTGTGGTATCTCTCAAACACCGGGCTAATTTAAAAAAAAGAGGGCCGTCTTTCCTCATAAGAAAAAGTCACTGAATATAACTATTATGTATTGTTTGTTTTCTTAATAAAAAAGCATTGAGCAAAGCGATTGATGTATTGACGGTGAGGCTCGCACATTCTCAT
>JAXHVG010000176.1:0-4409 GCA_034189245.1 Caldifarciminota bacterium | reverse complement strand
GTACCGATAAGTCCTGTCTCGGCTTCCCGGGAGAATATGTGTTTCAGCAGATACGATGTTGTTGTCTTGCCGTTTGTGCCTGTAATACCTGTAATGCACATCTTCTCATCCGGTTTATTGTAGAACCGGCGTGTAATAATTGCAGTATCTCTTCTTATATTGCTGCTTATAACAGCAGTTATCGTGGTTTCTATTTTGTCATTCTCCGTCAGTACTGCAGCAGCGCCGTTTTCCACTGCACTGTCAATAAAATCATTACCGTCAAATTTTTTACCCTTAAGGGCTATAAAAAGTGTATTCTCCCTTACATTCCTTGAATCAAATGCAATACCCTCAATCTCAGGATCACTGAAATTGATTTTCTTGATACTCAAATCCATTATTAATTCACTGAGTCTCATTATGCCTGTATCTCCTTTCCCGGTTTTATCAGGCGCCGGTTTTCCCTCAGATTTATTATCTGCCTGGTGATTACAGAAAAGAGGGGAGCAGCCACCTCACTGCCCCAGTAAATACCCCTCGGCTCATCAATAGTCACTATCATGATATACTCGGGATTATCGGAAGGGAAGTATCCTACAAATGATGATATATACCTGTCATGGGCATATCCGCCTCTCTGACTGCTCTTCTCAGCAGTACCCGTCTTGCCTGCAATGGAAATACCTTCAACAGATGCCTTCTTTCCCGTGCCTGTCTCCACAACACTTTCAAGCAGTGAATTGAGTTTGCCGGCAGTACTCTCTCTGATTATCCTCTTAACAGTATGTGATTGAATATTATTACCGCCGATTGATTTGATTATAGCGGGTTTGACATAGACACCCCTGTTTGCAACAATATTATATGCAGCAATCATCTGCAGTGCAGTCACGGAGATACCCTGTCCGAAACATATATTTGCCTGATGTATGGGTATCCAGTCCCTCTCGTGGAGCAGAATGCCTTTCTGTTCACCGGGAAGTTTTATGTCAATACGCCTGTTGAATCCCATGGCATTTATCATAACATAGAGAAGTCTCTTGCCTACTCTTCTGCCTATATTGACAAAACCGATATTGGATGAATGTATGAATGCCTCTTCAAATGTCAATTCATCACTCTCATGTGCATCCTTTATTATATGACCGTTTATCTCAAGGGAATCCTCATCCGCCTTTTTGACAATATCATTTAATCCTACTTTACTGTACTCAATTGCAGCTGCTGCAATTATCATCTTGAATATTGAACCGGGCTCATATAATGAGAGTATGGAGTGATTCTTGCATTTGCCCGGGTCTCCGTAACCGAGCTGATTGGAATCATAGGAAGGATAGCTTGTCATTGCAAGTATTTCTCCGGATTTAACATGCATGATAATAACATTACCTGACTGTGCATTGTATTTTTCCACACATTGAGCCAGTTCATTATAGGCAATCTCCTGATACCTGGATCTCAATGTCAGCACTATATCCTTGCCCTTCCGGGCAGGTTTATCATGATTGGAGGGATGCTTGAACATCCTGCCTGTCGGTTTTCTCTGATACTGCACATATCCCTCTTTACCCTTCAATTCATCATTATAGAGATACTCAATACCTTCTAGACCCTGATTGTCCATTCCGACAAAACCGGTTATCGGGGAGAATATCCCGGGATGGATATAATGTCTGATCTGCTCCCTGTGTATGATAACAGCATCATTATTCAATGATTCAAGTGCATCAATCTGGTCCCGGGAGAGATTGTAGTAAAGGGCTATATAACTGAATTTGCTCTTGAGTTTCTCTGCAATACTCACTCTGCTGAGAATACCGCATTGAACAATATCCCTGATGAGTTTGTTCTTATTCTTTATTTTTTCCCTGCGTATATAGAGATTGTGGCATATGATATTGGTTGCTATGACATTGCCTCTGCTGTCTGTTATTTGCCCCCTCTCTGCAGGGTCTTTGTATTTCAGCACACTCTTCTCAAGACATATCTTCTCCATATTGCGTGACTGGAATATCTGCAGGTAGATTATTTTACCGGAAAGTCCTATTACCATCAATGCAAGAAGAAAAATAACGATATTTATGCGTTTATTGATCTGTTTGGAGTATTTCTTGATATTCTTAATCATCATTTCCGGATGCATAATCATCTCCGTCGGGGAATCTCATATTGAGTGTATCCCTGCCATAGTTTTTAAGCCGCGCATATGAGGTAAGGTGCTCCTGAGTGAGTTTTAACTGCATATATCTGTTTGTCTGTTTTTTATATTCAGCATCATAATTACCTATAATCATTGTCAGCTGCAGTATATTGAATCTCATCCATGATATGATAAAGAGTGCTGCAAAACCGAGGAATATCCAGAAACTGACTTTCTTCATCATACTCTCTCTGCTCCCCTGAGATGTGCACTTCTTGCTCTCTTGTTATTCTTGATCTCCGTGTAGTGCGGTTTAATGACCCTTTTGTTGAGAATTCTCATATTCTTCATATTTTTCAGTGTATGTTTTACAGTCCTGTCCTCAATAGAATGATAGGTCAGTACTGCCAGTCTGCCCTCAGGTTGCAGCAGTGAAGGGACTCTCTCAAGGAATTGGCTCAGGCTGTTTATCTCATCATTGGTCATTATCCTCAATGCCTGGAATACCCGTCTCAGAGAATATTTGACACCCCTGCCTCCTGTGCCTTCTATCACTGCGTCTTTCAGATCGAATGTTGTATTCATATTATCCTTATTGGCTCTTTTCTTTATTGCCTTTGCTATATCCATAGCCCTCTTTTCATCGGAGTACTGTTCAATCACTTCGGCAATATCGGGTACATCCGTCTGTTTGATCCACTGTATCAGTGAGAATGGGGATGTGCGGTTCATTCGCATGTCAAGCGGGGCATCTGTTCTGAATGAAAACCCCCTCTCCGGCTTATCCACATGATAGGAGGATATGCCCAGGTCAAGAAGAACACCATTGAGCGGTCTGTCTGTACGGAAATTTTTGTAATTCATATGCATCACCGTTACATTCTCCTCACTGCCGAATTTTTTCAGCAGATAATCATAAGCGTATTTGTCCATATCAGTAATATAGAGATGCCCGCCTTGGAGTTTCTCCAGTATGGCACTGCTGTGTCCTCCGAATCCGCCCGTGCAGTCAAGATACCGTCCCTGTGGAATGATGTTGAGCATCCTAATCGTTTCATTTAAAAGAACAGGCTTATGTATCATCCTATGAGTGCTTTATTGCAGATTGAATGTTTTGCAGAATACATGTCCGGTGTGAGATCCTCATATACGGGATATTGCATCAAGCTGAAAATTGATATAATATAGGGGTCCCTGCATATGATCTTTATATCCCTGTTATCCCTCTTTAATTCATTCCTGATAATGAGCATGTGATTGATTATTCTGTAATGTATATGGCTTGTCTTTCTCAGATCCATTACAAGGGAGTCATCTGAATCAATAACCGGTTTGACCAGCTTATAGAAACTGTCTATATCATCAATGAGCATTCTTCCCGAGAAACTGATAAAGATGAAATTGTCTCTCCTCTCCTTTTTATACCTCATATTACAGTCCTATTGATTTGAGTGTTTGAGCATGTTCCTTGACAATATCCTTCATGTATGAGTTGAACTCAGAGGGGTTCCACAATTCAATCCTGTCCATTGCTCCTACTATGAGTATCTCATCATTGATTGATGCATGTTCAAGAAGCTGTGACGGGAGAATTATTCTGCCCTGTGAATCCGAATGTATATCCTCTGCATTGGAGTAAATATAGCCGATAACAATCTTCTTCTCCTCCTCGGACAATGACTGTCTTATCCTGTTCTCAAAATTCTCAAATGACCTGTCGGGGAATAGTATGAGATGATTCTTATATGATGGTATCAGGGTAAACTTTTTTGTGTCCAGCTGCTTTCTCATCTTGGACGGTATTATAATTCTGCACTTGGAGTCAATCTTGAATGAGAATTTGCCTTTGAAAGAGTATTTTCTTTCCATATTACTCCACTTCATTCCATTTTTATCCACATTTTACTCTCTGCACTCCATTTTGTCAAGGGGAAATTGTAAAAAATATTTTTATCAATTCAAAGATATTAGTTGACAGTAATTGTATTTTTATTATAATATGAATTATGAAGAAGTGGACCTTTATTATTGAGAATGAATACAATGGCAACAGCAGACCCTTTGCTTTTACCATTACTGCCGCTGCGCTGAGGAATATATCACTGGCTGTACTCTCTGTACTGGTGTTTTCACTCAGTCTCTATACTGTGGCAAAAATATATCATCTCGATCCCAATGCTAAATACAATCTCTCTGCAAAGAAGAATTTGATCAATAATCAGATATCCCGGAAGAATGAGTATGTGAACAGGTTGATGGAGAGAATGGAGAATATCATTGTCCTGGA
>JAXHVG010000175.1:0-4946 GCA_034189245.1 Caldifarciminota bacterium | reverse complement strand
GTATATTATTATCAGCAAGTATTCTCTCCGCAATATTGACTGTGAGTGAGGATAATTCCTCACTCATATTAACAGTATTAATCCTGTTCAACATTCTTCTCTTTATACTCAACCCGGGCATGATATACGGATTCCAGTATGCGGATGAATATTTCTCTCACTGTATTGAGTTCCTTGATGGATAATTCAGAATCCCTCATCTGATTTTCATTGAATTTCTTCTTGAATATATACTCAACCATTCTCCGGATCTCACCCTCATCCTTTTTCGGAATACTCTTAACTGCAGCTTCAGATGAATCAGCCAGCATGACAATGGTCTCCTCCTTTGTTCTGGGAGGCGGTCCCGGATATCTGAATTTCTCGGCATTGACATCACTCTTCTTCTCAACAGCCTTGTCATAGAAGTAATCAATAAGGGAATCACCATGATGCGTCCTTATGAATCTCACTATCTGTTCAGGCAATCTGTTCTTCTCTGCTATTTCAATGCCATTAAGGACATGATCTCTTATGATCTCTGCTGAGAGTTCAGGAGGAAGTGATTCATGGGGATTGGATTCCCTGCCCTGATTTTCAATAAAATACTCCGGTTTCAATGTCTTTCCTATGTCATGATAATAAGCTCCTATCCTTGCCATCAGCTCATTGGCATCCACTGCCTTTGCTGCTGATTCAGACATATTGCTCACAATCAGTGAATGATGAAATGTGCCGGATGCATTCTCCGCAACAAGCTTAAGGAGGGGGTTATTGAGGTCAGACAATTCAAGCAGTGTGATATTGGATATTCTTCCCAATGCCTTTTCAATGACCGGCAGTATGAGCATTACAAGTATGATGGACACAACAATATTGGAAACCCCTGTAAGGGAATTATACACAATATTCATAAGTGCTGCTTCTCTGTAAATGCCTATGCATACAGTGAAGAATAGTATGATAGCACCTATTTTGAGTATTACATTGAGGAACTGTGCTCTTTTGTCAACTGTTCTAATCATATATATTGTATATATTGCTGTGATAATAAGAGCAAGCAGACCGTGCAGTCTCAGTCCCGAATATATCAGCAGAAATCCTGTGATGAACACTGTTGTCACCATGGCAAATGTGCGGGAATAAACAAGTGAGAAAACAGCAGCAGAAAGAATTACGGGTATGAGATATTCCACTGAAACAAATTGATAGAAGACACTGTAAACTACAAGATTGAGCATGACAATAGATGCAATGAATATTTTATCCTTGAATTTTATGTTTAATTTCTTGAAATATGTATTAATGAATATGAAGTAGAGAATTAAAATAACAACAAATATGAGATTCTTGATGAGTATTCTCAATGTCTCATTTACAGGCGTATTGGTGTTTTCCCTCTCTGTTTTCAATGATCTCAATTTATCCGCAGTTTTCTGGTCAACAATATCATGAGCCCGCACAACTATCTCACCCTCCAGAACCATACCTACTGTTTCAGGTACTTCCCTGCTCGCTTTTTCTCTTCTTAATTGTGTTTCCTTATTATCTATATCTATATTGGACCTGAGGAAATACTGGGATAATTCAATGCCGTATTTTAGAAGGAATGAATTGGATGAGAAGGATTTGATAATATTCTCTTTTATCTTATTGATTGCCTCATCTTTTTCATATATATCACTTACAGACAATTCTTCTTCATTATCCCCTCTCTTCAATATGATTTTTTTCTCTTTGCCAAATGGTATTTCATCCTTCTCTGAAATAATCCCCGCTTCAAGCACCTCAGAAAATATATTATATGTATTGTCAAGAAGGAAGCTGCTTCTGTTTGATAAGAGCAATTTCCTTATCTCTGAAGAGAGTTCCGAATATCTTCGGGCAAATAATTTTTCCCGCTCCTCAGAATCTTTTACGGAATTTTTCAATGAATCTACTAATCCGGAAAGCATCTTATATTCATTCTTTATCCTTTCTGTTCTGGTCTCATCATAATTAAGCACAGGCGGGACACTGTTGTATGCATTCTGTCTTTCATCTTCCAGTACATCCTTATTTTTCAAAATAGGAAATGTGAATGGTGCGACAATATCCTTTGGCGCTATATCACCCTTCTGCAGTTCGGGCAAATTGGAAACATTGTACGGGAAGAATATATTGAATACTGCTATAATGACTAATATCAGTACGATGTCTGTCAGATTATTACTTATCTTCTTTATCATTTTTCTCCAAATATGCATTAATTATGCTTTTTACAAGCGGATGCCTTACAACATCATCCGTTGTCAATCTGACAATACCCACATCCTGCAGGTTTCTTGTCAGATCCATTAATTCAATAAGTCCGGACCTTTCATGTCTCTTCAGGTCAACCTGTGTAATATCTCCGGTTATAATTGTCCTTGAATTCATACCCATTCTTGTGATAAACATCTTCATCTGTTTGGATGTGGTATTCTGTGCCTCATCAAGAATAAGATAGCTGTCTGATAAAGTGCGTCCCCTCATATAAGCAAGCGGGGCAATTTCAATGATTTCCTCGGCAATATATCTCTCAACCCTGTCTCTTTCCATCATGGAATACAGTGCGTCATAGAGTGGTCTGAGATACGGGTCAACCTTCTCCTTCATATCTCCGGGTAAAAACCCGAGACTCTCCCCTGCTTCAACAGCAGGCCGTGTGAGTATTATTTTTCTCATCCTTCTGTTCAGCAGTGAATCCAATGCTTTTGCAACAGCAAGATATGTCTTGCCGGTTCCTGCAGGTCCAATACTAATGACAAGTTCATTGTCATTGAGAAGTTCAATATATCTTCTCTGTCCATTTGTTCTGGCCTTAATTATCTTCTTGGGGAATTCATACACATTCCCGCTTTTACTGTGACTGTTCTTTTCAGCAGATACTGTTTCTATCACATCAGCCCTCTCTATATGGCCATTCTCATCCTCTATTCTGCTGAGTCTGCCGACAATTGATTCCAATTCCTTCTCTTGAGCAGTATTACCGTCAAATTCCATATGCTCATTATCAACAACAATTCTGCCGTGAATATTGGATAGTATAAGAGCGGCATAACGAGGATGTTCCTTTAAAAACTTCTCTGTTTTCAGGGATATCATATCTCTTTTTGCCTATTAAATAAAACAAGAATGGTTTTGGGGCTTATAGCCCCAAAACCATTCTGCTGTTCGTCAAATATTTTCTGCTGTTCAGGGTCTCGGAATCTTGAGTTTCCACTTGGGTAGGATAAGATTGGGATCCTTGATAAGCTTTTTATTTGCTCTGTAGATCTCCGGCCATCTTGCCCATTTACCCCTACCGTAAACCTGCGGGTACTCGGCTAATTTGCTGAGCCAGTCACCGCGCTTCACTGTGTACCAGCCGCGCGTTGCCTTGAGGTTCTCAAGTTCTGCTTTCAATTCATCTCTCTGGGCAAGTAATTCATTGTAACGGGCTTCAAGTTCCTCCATTACTGGTTTGCACTCATCAAGCTTCATCTGGGCTTCTTCAAGCCTTGCTGTCTGCATTTCAATTTCTTCAAGTGCCTCTTCTTCAGTCAGCACATTATCCTGTGCAAAAACAGATACTGCAAGAAGAACCATTAGTAATGAAATTAATAAAGTTTTTGTCTTCATTACTAACTCCTTATTTGTATTTCTTGATTTCATTCTTGAGATTTTTAATCTCTTTCTCAAGATCAGCTATCTTCTCTTCATATTCCTGTGTCTTCATAGAACACTCTTTGGCTTCCGCCTCTGCCTGATCAGCTGCTTCCCTCAGCTCTTCAAGTTCAGCAAGCGTCTGCTCTGATGCCTGCTTCGGACCACAACCTGTGATCAGAATGGAACTTACAAAAAGCATAAGCATTAAGATTACTGCATACTTTTTCATTAATCCACCTCCAATTGAATTTAGTATTATTATATACCTTTCATTAATCTTGTCAATGATTTAATTTTGTAAGAGCGGGCAACGGGACTTGAACCCGCAACTTTCAGCTTGGGAAGCTGACACTCTACCATTGAGTTACACCCGCATCTATTGAACAGCATTGAGCAGTTCATCGAAATCCCTCTCTTTCATACCCTCTCTGTCAAATTCAAATATTGTGTCTGCAGGTATAAAAGAATCATCAAACTGGGATATGAGCATTGTTTCCTTATAAGAATAACCGTCAACTGATATCGTGTTGGTGATATTGTGCGGAATATTATTCCTGTAACCCTTGAATATATTCTCTGAAATCGTCTGTCCGTATGAATCAAGAATTCTTATTGCCCTTATTAAACTATCTGCGGATATAGACACTTCAAGGAATGAGACCATTGTATCCATTTTCATTGAATATCTTACAGTTGAGCCATTGCTGTTATCCTCCCTTGATACTATGAATGAATCAGGCAGATTCCCCGCCATGTCAAGGGATTGAAACATATTCAGCTTGAAGAGTGTAAAGAGGAGTTCATCCTCCTCTCTCTCCATTGTAAAATACGTATTGCCTGCCTTATATACGACAAATACTGAATCAGGTTTGATAATAATGGATATAGACCCGCTCGGACCTGTCTTCATGTCTATTCTCTTCCTGTCCTTCACATTATCCGTATATTCCGTAATGACCATTCTCTGAGCATTGCTCTCCATTGTGAGCAATTTTGAATATACCAGTTTATAACCTTCCAGTTCATCAAGATAAACAGCCGGATTGTGATACTGTCCGGCTGTGATTATTGTAGAGATGAACAGAAAAAAGAATACGGGTATTCTTCTATTCATGTATAAGATTTATTGCTGATGTATTGTACGGTGATACATCAACTGAGTATGTTGCCGGTCCTGTTAGGATAGAGGTGTCTCCGCAGCAGCATAATTGATTTGTAAAACTCAGTGTGACTGCTGATAGAGCTATTGCTGAAAATAGAGCAATGATTGTTAAAATGACCAGTAATTTCTTCATCTG
>JAXHVG010000174.1:0-3129 GCA_034189245.1 Caldifarciminota bacterium | reverse complement strand
CACTGTGATGATCATTCACAATGCAGAGAGATTCGGTCTTTCACAGCTCCATCAATTGAGAGGCAGGGTCGGAAGAAGCAGCAGGCAGTCATACTGTTTCCTCCTGTCAGGCAGCAGTGTGACAGAAACAGGACTGGAGAGGCTCAAGACAATTGCAGGCACAAATGACGGATTTCAAATAGCAGAGAAGGACCTCCGGCTGAGGGGACCGGGGGAGATATGGGGCAAGCGTCAGCACGGTATGCCTGATTTTTTATATGCAGACCCTGTAGGCGATTATGAATTGATGAAAAGGGCATTCAGTGACAGTGCCGATATTCTGGAAAATGACCCGGATTTATTGAAATTGGACAACAGATATGTTAAAATAAAATTAAAAAGGAGAATAGAGGATGAACTCAAAGAGATATAGTTCCATAATAATGCTCTTCATGATGATTCTGACAGTATCATGCAGTGACAGTGACAGGAAGTCAGTCAAGGAATATGCAACAGGAAGAGTATCAGAGATTGCCGTGTGCACGCCAATGACAGTGTATGCCAAAATTGAGGGACAGCTGGTGGATAATCTCTATGAAGAGGTATTCCTCCCTGTAAGGGAATCAGTATTCAAGATGAAGTATGTCAAGTACAATGAACTGGATATGTATAAGAGAAGCAAGAACATACTCTTCATAACAAATATCAACCGTGATGACCAGTATTCAAAGATCATCAATGCCTTCTTATCCGATGAGAATATTGAGAGGGTTGAAGAGAATGGTGTGATGAGTTTCTCTGTATTTGACGGATTTGCCCGCGGGCAGAATATACTGATAATAGCAGGTACAGACGGCGAGCTGATAGGCGAATTCATTGATCTCAATGGCAGTGCCATCAGGCGTTTCTTCATTCAGAATGCACACAGGTCCCTTCACAATATGGTGTTTTTCACAGGACTCAACAAAGACCTTACAAAAGACGTCAAGAAGAAAACAGGTATTGCCGTGGATATACCGTCTGATTATGCATTCTCCTACTATGATTCTTCAACAAACACCTTTTCTGCTATCAGTCATCATCCCGAGAGGGTTGTCACTGTCTCATACAGGAAGGGGATGGACAGCTTCACACTGGAGGATTTCTTCAAGTGGCGCAATAAAATGGGCAATCAGTATTGGCAGGATGATTATATTGATACATCCTATATAAAACTCTCCATGGATACAGTAGAGATCAATGACTATCCTGCCCGTCAGATAATCGGTGTATGGTCCAATGATGAGAATAATTACGGCGGACCATTCATTGCCTATATTATCCGCACGCAGAGCGGTATGCTTGTTATGGACGGGCATATATACAATCCGGGACAGAGGAAATTCTTCAAATTGATGGAGACAGCCACAATCCTGAAGACATTCTCCCTGCCGGACACTTCAGGCGGGTAGATGAGAAAATCCGTACTCTTTATACTGATAATAATCTGCGCACTGCTGCAGGCAAATGAAAAGGCTCTTGTCAGTGCACTGGGCTCCTTGGGGAAGGACCCCTCTATTATGAACAGGCCCCCCGGTTATATGAGGTCTGATGCCCCTTCACCTGTCATAGGAATACTGGAAAGACCGTATTCCTATGAGGATTACTCTGTGCGCCTTCTTGATATGATAGAGCGCAATGCATGGCTGAGGCTTGTCAAGTATATTGACACAGGCCAGTTCACTGAGATGAACAGATTCAGAACCCTCCTTGAAGTATTCAATAGGACCGGCAGTCCGGAACTGTCATCCTTTATTGATTCATGTTCGCGGCAGAGGCCTTCATTTACCGGAGAAGCCAAGAGCCGGTACGACAGTGTGGCATTGTACAGATATGCATATATCATAGAGCAGATTATGGAATCGGATAATGACGAGCTCACAGCATTGTTTTCATCATACCCTCTATCACGGGGCATGATATATGATGATACACTCACTGTGATAAAGGGCTCAGCAGGTGATGATACATATATACTATCCGGTCCCAATAGAATAATCTTTGACCCGGGAGGCAATGACAGGTATATAGGTACGGCCCCGTATTCCATTGCTGCGGGACTAGGCGGCTTTGCATGCATAATAGACCTGGAGGGTGATGATCATTACATAAGCCCTGACAGCAGTTTGTGTTTCTCATCAATGGGTGCCGGGCTGATTGATGACAGGAGCGGGAATGACATATACACAGGCGGGGAGTTTTCACTCTGTTTTTCACATAACGGCCTCTCAGTACTGGCTGATGAGAGTGGTGATGATATCTATATGTCGGGCAATTACTCACAGTCATCTGCTGCAGGCAGGGGCATAAGCATATTTACTGACCTTGAAGGCAATGACAGGTATATGTCTGAGGGCAATTATACCCAGGGGGCTTCCGACGGCTCATTGACAGGCGGTATAGGCGGAACAGGCATATTAATAGACCTTGAGGGCAATGACAGATACTCAGCTGCAGGATTTTCACAGGGTTCAGGCTCGCATTTCTCAATGGGCCTTCTGTATGACGCCTGGGGCAATGATATATACAGTGCAGGTGAATTCTCCCAGGGATGCGGCGCGCATAATGGAGCAGGTATTCTTGTTGACAATGGAGGCAATGATAGATACGCCGCATTGTCATACTCCCAGGGATTTGCCAGGCACTCCTCATCAGGCATTCTCTCTGATTACAGCGGCAATGATATATACATCGGCAATGTGTATTCACAGGGCTCAGCAATGCTCATGTCATCGGGAATGCTCTTTGATATGGGAGGTGAGGATGCATTCAATAATGATTCACTGAGCTGCGGGACTGTTTATGACAATAGTCCTGATTTCTCCATTGGTGTCCTGTACAAAGCAGGCGGGACTGCTTCAATCAATGGCAATAGTATGAAGAACAGGTACAATCCGTTCTGGGGTATTAGGTATTATGAAGATTGAGAAGACCATTTTACTCCTTATTATTTCCTGCATCGCAATGATGCCTCTCAGCGGGCAATCCTATACTCAGGGTAATGTGGTCAATATACTTGAGGCAGTGAGTATTCCTCAAGTGCCGTTTCGTAAAGCACTGAATCTATCTGTCTGCAGCAGTCTGACGGCAGGGCAAATAGGTGATAAAATT
>JAXHVG010000173.1:0-2024 GCA_034189245.1 Caldifarciminota bacterium | reverse complement strand
GTCCTCATGCCGAGCATAATCTCCTCAAATTGCCTCTTGCTGTCACTGATACTCTCTACAGTGCACACAAGCGGACTTTCCGTATACAGGGCAATATCACGGGTATTTGTCCTTCTGCTGCTTAAATTGTAGCTGCATGCAGAGGGACCGTATCCCGTATATGTATTGTGTATGTCCCAGTACAGTGTATTGTGCCTGGCATACATATTGTCTCGCGCATAATTGGACACCTCATATCTTTCAAAGCCCCTATTCCCGAGTTCATCAAGCAATGAACTGTATTCACTGATAATACCCGATTCATCCTCCTCTATATCCGTATCATTGTCAAAGAAATACGAGCCGCTCTCCGGTGTCAGCATATATGCGGAAACATGGGTTACTGAGGGATGATTGTCCAATACTGAACACTCAAATAAATGCCCCTTGATGCCCCATAAGAGGTCAATGGATGTATTGATACTGTATGATTCAATGATTGCCAGTGCTTCTTCAGCTTCCTTTCTGCTATGCGGCCTGCCGAGCAGTTTCAGCACATTGTTGTCCATTGACTGAATGCCCACGGATAATCTGTTAATGCCTGACTCCATATAACTTTCAATTTTACGGGATGTTACGGATTCCGGATTCATCTCAATGGTGATCTCCGCACTGTTTTTTATGTCATACTCATTATTCAGCATATGGAGGATGTCTGCAATATAATCACTGTTTACAAGAGAGGGGGTACCACCGCCTATATATACACTGTCAACACTCTCTGACAGTTTGCTTCTCGTGTTTATTTCTTCTTTCAGTGCATTGAAATAAGCAGCAATAAACCGACTGTCAGGACCGGGATATGAGACGAATGAGCAGTACCTGCATTTACTCCTGCAGAATGGTATATGGATATAAATGCCGTGCATCAGTACAATTTCTCAATATGATTCATTACAAGGCTCAATGTACTCTTTGCATTGAATATGGCGAATACAACAGCCTCCCTGCGGAATATCAGGCAGAAATTCCTATCAGAGCCCCGGACAAACATTACTGAGTTATCCCAGGCTAATTTATTGGAAATATCATTGTTCATTGCCTGATACATCTTCTTGAGTGATTTCTCATACTTTGCATTGCCTGCAATAAAATCAAGGTCCTCCTGCTTCATTACAATATAATCCTCAAGATAGGGAATTTTTCCCTCTGTATCAACACCGGATTCAATGCATATCTCTATTGTTGTATCTGTCAGACTGCCGAATGCCTCAATTACAGATTGCTCATCACTCTTTTCATCAAAACAGCATTGAGCAATAGAACCATTCTTGAAGTTTATAAACTTATTATTATCTGCTCTTATATAACCTGACTTAGAGTATTTTATGAATTGATTTATCCGCCTCTCCAGATTGAGTCTATTACTGTCAATTGTCAGTTTCATTCCTCATTTCCCCTATCAATGAATTACAGACAAAAACAGGTACTGAATAAATGGAATCCAGATCAATGGGACCCAATAACCGTGAATCAGTGGAATTGAATATATTGTCTCCCAGAACAAATACCTTGCCCCGGGGCACTGTGAATGTATCAGTATTGTTCTCCAAAGAAAATATCAGTGTGTCACCCGGCAGCCCGACGCACCGTTTCACAGTGAACCGGCCATTGACCCTCAGCACGACAACCCTGTCGCGCAGTGTTCCCATGCGGTTTTTGAGAAGATTGAATACCTGTCTGTTGTAACACACCATCATATCCCCATTATTCAATGCAGTGTTCATTGAATTCCCTCTTATCTGATGGAATGAGAATATGAGATTGAATGCAATTATCAATACAATGAACAGGGACACTATGCTTACCTGTATTCTCATATCAATCCTCGTCTATACTGAGTGCTGCAAGGAATGCTTCCTGAGGTATGGACACATTGCCTACACTCTTCATTCTCTTCTTGCCTTCCTTCTGCTTCTCCAGCAGTTTTCTCTTCCTTGTTATATCACCGCCATAGCATTTGGAGAGCACATTCTTCCTCAGGG
>JAXHVG010000172.1:0-3841 GCA_034189245.1 Caldifarciminota bacterium | reverse complement strand
CTGTTATTCTCTTTCTGATAATCAAGCAATGCCTGCTTCAACTGGTCAAGGGGATATTTTGATGCAATGGGCATCATATATTCCCTCTTCTTCTGAACAGCACTATTGAGGGAGACAGCCAGTTTGGCCTGAATGTCAAACTCCGAGAACTCCGTTATGCCCGGAATAATGCCTGCAGTTGAAACAGTTATCCTGCGCGCACCTATCTTAATGCCTCTTTCATCATTGAGTATCCTGACTGCATTGAGCACATTCTCTGTATTGAGGAATGGTTCGCCCATACCCATGAATACAATATTGGTTATCCTTGCATTGGAGTCCGACTGAACAGCCAGATACTGTCTGATTATCTGCGAAACAGTGAGATTCTGCCCTGCTGCTTTCCCTGTTGCGCAGAATCTGCATGCCAGGGAGCAGCCTGTCTGAGTAGAGAGACACTGTGTCAATCTGCTGCGTGAAGGAATCAGCACTGATTCAATCCACTCATTGTCAAAATTAATTGCGAATTTTCTCGTATTGTCCAGTTTTGATACTGCCTTGTATTCAAAGGACGGTTTCTCTATGGAGAATATGGAGTGGAATTTCTCCCTGTCCGGTTTGGCAATATCCGTCATCTTGTAGAAATCAAAAATGAGCTTCTCATAAATCCACTTGTATAGAATATCTGCCCTGTACGGTTTGAAGCCATGCTCCTTGAGTAGGGTCCTGAGCTGCTCTCTCGTGAAATTGAATATATCATATTTCATAGGATAAGGATATTGCAGACCTGTTAATTGTCAAGCAGAATAATGATTTGTATCAAAAATAGAATATAAAATATCAGTATTGCTGACTTGTTTCCCTATTGATATGACTATATGATTTGATATAATAATAAAAAGGAGAAGCAATGAATGATAATAAAATACTTGAAATATACAAGAAGCTAGAAGATTATTACAGAAAATATTTGAAAAAATACAATGTAAAATTGTCGAAATTGAAAACTAAAAATAATTATACTAAAAATGCTTTATGTCTTATTTATTTAGCCAGAGATTATCCCAATACTCATATTGTTTCCAAGAAAGAATTAACTGAGTTTATCAGAGAATTTTACCCAAACACAAATGATGTGCAGCAAGGCAGGCATTTAGCTGCTCAGCAAGGATGGTTTATTGAATCAGGACAAAGAGGGGATATTGATACTAAACTTAAGTCGGGAGAATATAGATTGATAACTCTTAAAATGCCCTTATCCTAACTTTAGGTATTATGAAGATAAAAATAGAAACAATAATATGGAAAAGGTAAATAAAGATGAATGGGAAAGCATTAAGAAAAAGTACAATTATAGATGTGCAACTTGCGGTTCAAAAGAGGGGGAACCTAATTTAAAGTATTCTAATTCAATTACTAAATTACAAAAAGGTCATAAAGATCCCAACAGATCATTATCAATAAATAATATTATTCCTCAGTGTTCTGAGTGCAATAGGGCAGATAAAAATAATTGGATATATAATGATAAAGGAAGAGTCATAAAGATTTCTAATCCACGAGTTGTTTTGCGATCAAGCAAGAAAGTAAAAAAGGAAATATTTGAATTGCTAAAAAGGGAATTAGATGAAAAATAATAAATTTATTAATCAAATTATCAAGGGGGATATAAAGAAAGAAATTCAATTAATTGAGGACAAAAGTGTTGATGTAATAATAACAGATCCGCCTTATTTTTTAGATAAATTAGATAATAATTGGGATAATGAAAAGGTTAATTCAAAAGCAAATCAACAGGTTGTAAAATCATTGCCGGCAGGTATGAAGTTTGATCCCAAACAGGGAAGAGAATTTTATAAATGGTTCTATAATTTATCTGAAGAGTTTTATAGGGTATTGAAGCCCGGAGGTTTCTTCTTTTCATTTTCCAGTCCACGATTGTACCACAGATTGGTTTCTGCAGTTGATGATAATGGATTTTTAATAAAAGACGGATTTGCATGGATATATTTAAAAAATCAGCCCAAAGCAATGAGTTTGAACCATTTCATTGATAAAATGGATATTGATGATGAGGAAAAGGAAAAATTGAAAAACAAGCTGAAAGGCTGGAAAACACCACAGATAAAATCATGCTTTGAACCAATAATGATGGCACAGAAGCCATATGAAAAAACATATCTGGACAATATGATTAAAAATAATGTGGGATTATTTAATACAGAGGTTAAAGTGGGTAATAATAAATTCCCCGCTAATTTATTAATTGTAGAACATATTAATGAGATAATGGATAATTATTTTTTGATTGATAAACCTAATAGTAAGGAGAAGGGAAAATTCAATAATCATCTAACAGTTAAACCAAAGGAGTTGATTAAACATCTGATTAGGTTATCTACTTTTGATGAAGAATCTGTTGTATTTGATCCTTTCATGGGAAGTGGGACTACTGCAGTAGCAGCAATTGAAGAAAATAGGAAATATATAGGAATAGAAATCAGCCAAGAATACATAGAAATAGCAAAAAAAAGGATAGATGAAATAAGATCAAAACAGGAATTACCTCTTTTCTCTTAATAATACTATTGACAATTTCTCGTATGTAATGTATTAATATTTCTGTCAGGTGTTCCCGTAACAGGGAAGTGAAAGGGAAAACGGTGAGAATCCGTTGCTGTCCCGCAACTGTAAGCAGTTAGGATGCTTCGTGCCACCGCAGGGGAAGGATGCATCCGCGATTCTGCGAGCCAGGAAACCTGCCTGAAGAATGGACCGCGCGGACGGGTCCGAACCATAAGGAACGGATTATGCAAAGATTTATTTTATTATCACTTGTACTTCTCCCCATTTTTATCCTGTCATCTGTTGTATATGTCTATGACAGTGACACAGGCGAATTACTCAGTATAGTGAAGATTGAAGAGAATGGGATTACCCGCCAGGTCCTCACACCGTTTTCTGCATATTCTGACAGTATTGCAGTGGGGCTTGTCGGTTACAGGGATACAGTTGTTTCCCTGACCGGTGACACCCTTCATATAGGGCTTTCCCCTGTCTCATTCATTGAGGATACAATTACTGTCAGCGGAAGGAAATTTACACCGGATAGACAGACCACAGGTGCAGGCAGTGACCCCGAAAGTGCACTGAGGGGACTATCCTATATGCTTGATGTCAGAAAATACTCCAATACACTCTCCCTTTCAATGGACGGTTCCACTGCTGAGCAGACAGGTATTACACTCAATGGCTTTGATATTATCAATCCGGCAGCAGGCGTAATTGACCCGGAGCTTGTCCCGATTATTCAGTCAGAGTCAGTCAGTATTACCCGCAATGCAGCTCACAAAAGTATTACAGGCAGATTCAGGGGCAGTATAGACATTACAATGCCCAATGCAGACAATGGACTGTATCTTGAAGCAGGCAGGAATATTAGAGCAGGCGGATTTGCAGGATTCAGGGGGCACATAGCAGGATTCATCTACTCCCGGAAAAAAGATATAATTCTGCCTGACGGCAGTATTCTGGCTAATTCATACTCAAGGTCAATGAAGACATATTTTAGATTTGAGCAGCGCGGTTTCAGGATGCTCTATCTCTCGTCACGCAAGAGAGCCGGTGACCCGGGGCCTGAGGGATCCGCGTTTTTGAATGCATATACAGCTCAGAACCTCAAACATCTTCAGATAAGCAGTATAATTGAAAGGGTATCCGTGAAATTTGCATTGAATGATCATTTTTCCCATTACAGTAATCCCCGGATAGGTGAAGGGATTGACAGCCGATCCCATGCCGGCAATATGTACATATCTGCTTCAGGCAATACATATCTGGGCAATCTCGGACTCAGTGTAAT
>JAXHVG010000171.1:0-10739 GCA_034189245.1 Caldifarciminota bacterium | reverse complement strand
TTACTATCCTTTCTTCTCCATTGTGAAGAACAATGGCAGACAGCTGCTCTTCAATCAATTGAAGAGAGAGGGCAGCTCCTATGTCTTTGACCTTGACAATCTGAAATCACTGATCAGTTCAAGGACAAAGGCTCTTATACTATGCAGTCCTCATAATCCTGTAGGCAGGGTATGGACAGAGGCTGAATTGAAAGACATTGCAGAGATATGCGCTGATAACAATATACTGATATTTTCTGATGAGATACATATGGATGTGGTATACCCCCCGCATAAGCACAATCCCATTGCATCTCTGAGCAAAGATATATCCGATATTACAATTACCTTCACTGCACCAAGCAAGACATTCAATACAGCGGGTCTGTCCCAGTCCCTTGTAATAAGCTCAAACAGGGATATGCTCACCCGCTACAATGACAGAAGGAATGCTCTGGGTCTTATGATGGGCAATACATTCGGCATAGAGGCACTGGAGACTGCGTACAGCCAAGGCAGCCCATGGCTTGATGAACTGCTGCTTTACCTTAAGGCGAACCGTGATTTCATAACGGATTTTGTTACCAATGAAATGGATATGGTTAAGCCCATAGTGCCTGAAGGTACATATCTATACTGGCTGGATTTCTCCGGCACAGGTATGGATGACAAAGCAATTACTCAGAAGATCCTTCATAAAGCAGGCATTGCCCTGGACTATGGAACAATGTTCGGCATGGGAGGCAGGTATCACCAGCGTATCAATTTTGGCTGCCCCAGGTCAATACTTGCAGAGGGTCTTGAAAAGATAAGCAAACAATTCAAAGGGAGTTAAAATGAAAAGAACACTTTTTTCCATCTTGATTATTGCACTGATAATCCTCTCAGGATGCAATGGCCGGGATACAGAGTCAGGCATATCAGAAGAGATCTTCAACAGATACGCAGGCAGATGGGAGGGTTCTCTCAGTATTCAGGGCACAGAGCTTCCCATTGTATTCAATATCGGGAAGAATACTGAGGGCAGTGTTGAGGTGACAATGGACAGCCCCATGCAGAATGCATTCAATATTCCTGCAGAGTTCAGCATAAACAAGGACAGTATTACAATTGAGATTGACAAGATAGCAATGGAATTCAAAGGCAGATTGATAAAATCCAATGAAATTGCCGGTACATTCTCGCAGTCAGGCATGGAAGCAGTGCTAGCTCTGGTAAAGACAGAAGGTCCGGACCCGCATTATCAGAATCCTGCCGAGCCATTGCCCTACAAGACAGAGGATGTAGTGATACTAAATCCCGAAGACAGCATAGAGATAGGTGCCACTGTCACAATACCTCAAGGAGAACCGCCATTCCCCGCTGTTGTAATGGTGTCGGGATCCGGACAGCAGGACAGGGATGAGACTGTTTTCGGTCATAAACCATTCCTCGTTCTCTCCGATTATCTCACCCGAGAGGGTATTATGACAATAAGATATGATGACAGGGGCATAGGCGAGACAGGCGGCAATCCTGAGCCATGCACATCAGAGGATTTTACCCGTGATGCTTACTCTGTATATAAGTATCTTTTAGAGAGGGATGAGTCCGATAATTCCCTGACCGGTCTTGCGGGACATTCCGAGGGAGGAATGATATCCCAGATGCTTGCTGCAGAGTACAAGGACATTGACTTCATAGTTCTCATGGCTGCCCCGGGTATTACAGGCGGCGAGATTATAATGATGCAGTCAGAGGCAATCAATACTGCTTCAGGTCTTGATAAAGAAGCTGTTGAAGAAGCCTCCCGATTCCAGCAGAGAATCATTGATGCAGTGAGGGATATTGAGGAACCGGATCAGATCAAGGCAGAGATCCGTTCCATTATGGAAGAGTACAGATCCAAGATGCCGCCGGAGCAGCAGGCACAGCTTACTGATAATACTATTAATGCACAGGTTGAAGCTGCTGCAAGTAATTGGTACAGGTATTTTGTAAAATTTGATCCTGCAGATTATCTCAGGGACATTGATTGTGCAGTTCTTGCAGTTAATGGCGGCAGAGACCTGCAGGTTCCCGCTGAAGAGAATCTGATGAGAATAGGCAGAATACTGGAGGAGAATGGCAACAATAAGGTAACAACCAAATTATTTGATAATGTAAATCATCTCTTCCAGACTGCTGAGACAGGTTTGACTGATGAGTATTATACTCTCAATGAGACAATAAATCCGGCAGTAATGAAATATATCGCACAGTGGATAAATGATCTCTGAAAACTGCAATTATAAATGATTATTAATGGAATGCCTCCAATTTACATTGGGGGCATTTTTATTATAGGATAAAACCCCTCTATAGATATCTAATCTCTAATTCCTCATACTCTCTATTATCCTGCCCGCATTCCTGAGATTATCGGTATCCGTTGAACCGTATGATATGCGCACAAATCCTTCTTTGCCGAAATAACTCCCGGCAATCACGCCTATGGAATGACTGTCAAGCAATTTGGAGGCAAATTCCCTGTCATTATCTACAGGCAGCCATAGAAAGCAGGCTGCATTTGGGATATCACTCTCCTCAATATCCATATATTCAATAAGGGCATTCCTCCTCTCAATGAGTATTTCATTGACCCGTTCTGCATTTTTATCAAGTGCACTCAGTATATCCAGAAGAGCAATCTGCGAAACAGTGGAAGCACATATCACATTGCAGTCCATTACCTTGAGAAAATGCTCTGCAAAGGACTGATGCATTACAGTGTAGCCGAGCCTCCAGCCCGCCATGGGAACACTCTTTGAGAATGAACCCACTACAAAGAGATTCCTGTATCTGTCTATTATGGAAAGTGCTGAATAATTATCCCCGTATCTCAGGAGTGCATAGGTCTCGTCAATAATGACATACTTCCCCTGTCTCTCAGCCTCCCTGACAATCGCTTCTATGTGACTGCTGTTGAGTATTTTCCCTGACGGATTGTTCGGGCTTACAATAGTTATCATATCTATGTCAGCCATATTGGAGATAATTGACTCATATGTGAAATCACAGAATACATTCTCTCCCCCGAGCATATCCACAGTCATTGAGTGATTGAAATAATAAGGCAATGGTATGAGCATTCTGCTGCCTGTGTTCATCAGCATTATCATCAATGAAAAATAGGCATTGTTTGCACCGGGTGTTATGAATATATTACCGGGACCGGCCCTGTAATCCCACTGTTTTTTGAAAAATAAAGAGAGCTGCTCCCTCAACTGATCCTTGCCTGCATCCGGTGTATAGAGATGTGTCTGTATGTCACCCAAATGCTCAGTCAGTTCTTCATAATGGAGTTTCGGCAGAATATCCACAATTGCCTGTGTAAGGTCCAGCACCGTCACGCCATCCTTCTGTTTTTCCGTAATACTCTTTTTGATTTGAACAATTGCCGGTGACTCAAGCCTATCCATGTATTTGTTCATCATTACTCCTCCTAATGATTTATCATCCTGAATCTCCTAATTACAGATCTTTCGGAGATGAGCATTGCAGCAAATATAAGCATGCCTCCTATAATACCCTTAATGCCGAGTACCTCCCCCAGTACAAAGAATGCAGTGATTGATGCAAAGAGCGGTTCCAGTGAATATATTACTGCTGCCTTGTAATCTGTTATATAATGCTGATACCTGCTCTGAATAATAAAGATGAATGTTGTTGCAAAGAGTGCGCAGAACAGTGTGCCTGCCCATGCCTTCAAATCCGGAGGCAGCTGGAATGTGCCCAGTGTCAATGAAGCAATGAAGCTCACTACAGATACAGTAAACAGTTCAATGACAGTAATATTGACAGCTGAAGCTCCGCGTGTCATTGATGAGACAAGCACTATCTGCAATGCAAAGAAGAATGCGCAGAAAATAACCAGTATGTCGCCCTGACTGAAATGCAGGCCATTTCTCACTGTTAGCAGATAGAGACCGACAGCAGCAGTGATTACTGCTGCAAAAACATTGAGACGGGGCATTTCCCTCAGTTTGGCTGCAGAAAGAAGGGGTACAATAATAACAGAGAGTCCTGTAATGAATGCTGTATTGGACGCTGATGTAATTTTAAGACCCAGTGTCTGGAAAATATAACCCCCTGAGAGCACTATTCCCAGAATAATGCCTGAGATTAATTCCCTTCTGTTTATTGTGCGTATCTTTGAGATAAAGAATGGGACCGGAAGCAGTGCTGCAATGAGGAATCTCACTGCAAGGAACGCGTAGGCATCTGTTCTTGAAATAATGTCCTTGACAATGACAAATGTTGCACCCCAGAAAAAGGTGCCTGTAATAAGGAGTATTTCAGCCTTTATATTCTTCAGTGCGGAAAACAAACCATTATTTGCATTCAAACCAATTCTTGCCCTTCTTCACATTAACCTTGAGCAATTCTTCAAAGGGTTCTATGTCTCTCATAAGCTCTTCCAATCTCTCCATTGTCTTCTCTGGAGTATTCTTATCTGTCTCAAAGAGCAGTTCATCATGAATAGTAAGTATCATATCTATTTTCTCTTCTGAATCATTTATAAAGTCATCTATGCGTTTCATGGCTATCTTGATGATATCTGCAGCAGTGCCCTGTATAGGTGTATTGACAGCAATTCTCTCTTCATGTTTTTTTACTGTTCTATTGCCGGAATTGATCCTTATCAGTGTTCTCCGCCTGCCGAAATATGTTTCTACATACCCGTTTTTTTCAGCACTCTGCTTTATATCTTCTATCCAGTCCTTTACACCGGGGAAATCACTGAAATATTTATCAATGAAACGGGATGCCTCCTTTCTGGATATATTGAGTTCCTGAGAGAGTCCATAGGGGGTCTTGCCGTATATAACCGAGAAATTGATGATCTTTGCTGTATTGCGCTTACTGCTGTCCACCTCATTCTCTTCAATATCAAAGATGCGCATTGCTGTCTCATTGTGTATATCCCTGTCATTATTGAATGCCTCCAGGAGATTTTTGTCCTTTGAGAGATATGCCAGTATGCGTAATTCAATCTGTGAGTAATCCATTGATACGAACTGTCTGCTGCTGTCTGACGGAATAAATCCCTTGCGAATGACAGGCGGTATATTCTGCAGATTGGGGCTCTTTGAGGAAAATCTCCCTGTTGCTGCATAGGATTGCTCAAAGCTCGTATGTATGTAACCGTCACCGGCTGACATCTTCAATATCGGTTTGATGAATGAAGATATCAGTTTCTTGTATTCCCTGTATTTGAGTATCTCTGATGCAACAGGATGGTCATTCTTCAGTTTCTCCAGAACAGAGGAATCAGTTGAATATCCTGTCTTTGTCTTCTTTACAGGTTCAATGCCCAGTTTATTGAACAGTATATCCTGCAGCTGTTTGGGTGAGTTGAGATTGAACTCCTCCCCTGCTGTCTTGAATATGCTCTCTTCCAGTGAGTCAATAGCCTCTGACAGTTCTTTTTTCTTATTCTCAAGATACTCTCTGTCCGTTTTTATGCCTGTCTCCTCCATCTGTGTAATCACGGGTATAAGCGGTAATTCCATATCCAGATAAATACTGTAATTGGGGGAGGCATTGATCTTCTCCACCAATTTATCACTTACAGTAGCAATTATAACCGAGTATTTCTCATTTTCAGTTTCCATGATGCCTGCAAATTCCCTTGCAATGCTCTTGTATGAATAATTTCTCTGATATATATCAGAGAGAAGCTGCAGATCATAGATACTCTCTTTACCAATAAGTGACTGAAGTTCTTTGTATTCCTTGAGCGAATGTATGATAAGTGTTTTCCCGGAGCATTCATCTGCCTGAAGCATATCAGTCAAAACAGTATACCCCTTCTGAGAACCGAGTACTGCCCTGTTATCAATACTGAGGAGTACAATAGTGTCTGCTTTTAATACATCCTTTTTCGGCAATTCCTCTATTTCCGACAGATCTATGTCTGCCCTGCCTGTATCAATATCCAAATCCTTGAGCATTGAATAGAGTTCAAATCGGCCGGCAATGTCCTTTACTGCATCCCTGTTTACATTACTGCAACTCAGGTCTTCCTTGGAAATATCCAGTTCAAGGTCTGTTCTTATCCTCACCAATTCCCTGTACTGTTTGACCTGTTCAGTATTCTCAAGGAGCTTATTCCTGATCCTCTCATTATCTATATTCTCTTCAATCTCACTCCTATCAGTAATATCCTCAATACTTGAAAGTATCTTCCGGGCTGTCTTGGGTCCAATACCTTTAATACCGGGTATTGCATCGGATTTGTCTCCTATCAAAGCATAATAATCCAGTATTCTGTCCATACTGATGCCGAGTTTCTCTCCCAGTTTCTCCCTGTCCATTTTCGGATATTCGCCATTCTCTTTTTTGGGATAGAGCATCCGGCATTTATCATCAAGAAGCTGCCCCACATCCTTATCCGAGGTTATTATATATATCTTGTCAAAATCCTTTGATAATTGCTCTTTGAGTGAACCAATAACATCATCTGCCTCATATCCCTGCTTTGAAACAACATTCACATCCAATGCCTCCAGCAAACTGATAATATGGGGTATCTGTGCAGCCAGTTCATCGGGTATATCCTCTCTCCCGCTCTTGTAATCCTCAAACTCCTCATGCCTGAATGTCTTACCCTTGAGATCCAGCCCACCGGCAATATACCGGGCATTGTACTGCTTCTTCAAATCCATTATGAAATTACCGATACCGAAAATAGCTGATGTATTGAAACCCTCCTTATTCCTCAGGGGATTCTTTATGAATGCGAAATGAAACCTGTACATCAGATTATTTATGTCAATGAGAAACAATTCATCTTTCATACGAATAATCCTTTTTTCTCTATGTATTGATAAACACCCTCAGGCAGCAGATATTTCACGGTTCTGTCACCCCTTTTTAATCTCTCTCTTATATCTGTTGAAGATATCTCATAAAGAGGATTATCAGGTCTCAGTGCATCTTTCAGTACTGTCTGCGTATAGTCTCTGTCAGAACATGTCCTCCTGACAATAATAATGCTGCAGTAATCAGTGAGGTTTCTGTAATCCTTCCATTTGTCTATCTGACGCGCCTCATCACTGCCTATTATGAGGAATAATTCATTGTCATATTGTTCAGTGAGAAATTTCAGTGTATTGACAGTATATGAGGGGACCGGTAATCTGCTCTCAATATCAAGCACCTCTGCTCTTTCAATATGACTGAATGCTGTGCGAGCCATATTGTATCTGTCTTCAAAAGACACGGATGACTGCTCCTTGAGGGGCTGTCCGGCACAGGGGATTACAAAGAGATTGTCAATAATACTGTTTTCAATGAGATAGACACAAGGGAGAACATGACCCAGATGGGGAGGGCTGAACACCCCGCCCAGTATTCCTGTTTTCATTCACTATTGCTCGGGATTCTTGATATAATGGCCGATGCTCTCTTGAAATACTTGCTCTCTTCATCAAGCATCAGCAATATATTCTTTGCCTCATCATATTTCTCAAGATTGTATTTGACACTGCCGTATGTGAATATCACCCTGTCTCTCATTTCAGGCAGCATATTCTCCAGCTGAATATCCTCAAGATAAATCTCCGCTGCATTATTGTCTCTCCGTTTCAAATAGAAATTGGCAGTATGGAATTTCTTTTCTTCCAGTCTGGATAACAGTATGCGGTGAATGGAATCAATTTCAGCCATTTTCTCCGACTGCGGGAATTCCATCTTGAAGTCCTCTATGACAGCAATGGCATTCAAAGTCAGTGTTTGGTCAAACTGATATGAAGGTGTCAGATAATAATAGGAGAATGCCAGTTTATAATAACTGTCTTCCCTGAGTCCCACATTCCTGTAATTATTGACGAAATACTTGAATTCAATAATGGACTGTGACCAGTTGCGCATTTGGTAATTTGCATCTGCAAGATAATACTGCGCCTTCTGGGTGAGATTACTCGCAGGATATGAGAATACATATCTCTGGAATGCATCTGATGCGCGTGACCAGTCCTCATTCTCGTATAACTGTAATGCCTCTTCATAAATGGTCTTTTCATCAGGTGACTGCGGATCTTCAATCCTTGTCTTCTTTGAACAACCTGTTACAACTATCAGTGATATCAATGAAATAAGTATCAATCGTTTCATCTGCCCGTCCTTGAGATTATTTCTTTTAATTTCCTGTTTGCTTCTATATATGTATCCCTGGAACCATATAGTTTCACATCATTGAGCTCCTGGACCTTCTTGTATTCGGGTATTGCCTTCTCATACTCTTCAATATCAAAATATATATTGCCCCTCAGCAGATAAGCATCATCAAGAAGAGACCTCGGCTGCCCCAGTGCAATGAATTTATTGATCTTTGGCAGTGCTGTCTGCTTTTCACCCTCTTCATAGAGTCGCTTGGCAATATTGAACAGTATCTCCCCCATATCCACAGTGAAATTTGCTTCTGATGCAGGCATATCACCGAATTCATCAATTGCCTGCTCTACATATATGAGAGCAGTGTCAAATTTCTCTTCGTTCTTGTAGATATTTATAATCATTCTGTATGCATCAATCTTCTTTTCTGACGGCAGTGAGATATTCAGTGCAGAGAGCAGAAGTTTCTTGGAACTGTATTCCATATCATTTTCATATCTGTGTTTACCCAGATAATAAAATCCGATATTGATATCATGATCCGGATCCAGATTAAGCACTTTATTCCAGTATTTATTGGCATTGTAATCAAAACCCTTGAGGAATTCTGTCATGGCAATGGATGAATAAGCCTTAATAATATCACCCTTCAATGCCGGCTGCTGCTTTAGTGCAATATTATAGAAAGAATCAGCTACTGGAAACTTGCGCATACTCCTGTATGTCTCACCGAGGAGAAAATAGACCTCCGGTGTCTTGTTGTCAATGTCTTTCAGTATATTTTCAGCCCTGATATAATTCTCATCCTCAATGAATTTCCTCGCCTTTCTCACAGCAGTAACATTCTGGCATGAAGTCAGCACTGTAAGCAGTATGATAATAAATGCAATGAATCGTTTATTCAAAGTCCAGCCCCTTTATAAATCCCCTCAGTATTTTCCGTATCTTCTCTCCTGCTCTCATTGCATTCTCAATCACATCATCATGAGAAGAGTGATCCGTATCCTTTTTATTTACTATATTGGTGATAGCGCTGATTCCGAGAACATCAACCCCCATATGCCTGGCAGCTATGACCTCGGGCACTGTTGACATACCCACAGCATCTGCACCCAGATTCTTAACCATATTGTATTCGGCAATTGTTTCAAGAGAGGGACCCTGGAGCCCGCAGTAAACACCATTGTAAATGTTTATATTATTTGCAAGTGCTGTCTTCTCCGTCATTCTTATATACTTAAGGGAATATGCATCAAGCATTGAGGGGAACCTGGGGCCCAGTTCCTCAATATTCCTGCCCCTGAGGGGATTGCCGCCCATAAGATTTATGTGGTCGTTAATTATCATGATATCACCTGCGTCAAAATCATCATTGACACCGCCTGCAGCATTGGTCACTATGAAGAGATTGGTTCCAAGATAGAGCAATGTTCTCAGCGGGAGGACTATCTCCTGGAAACTGTATCCCTCATAATAATGGAACCGCCCTGACATGACAGTCACTGTTTTATCATGAAGCATTCCCTGAATAAGCTCACCCTTATGGGACTTGACTGTTGACACCGGCCAACCGTCCACTCTATAATAGGGTATCTTGATATCAACATCAATATCCTCAATGAGACCCGAAAGCCCGGTGCCTATTATTATCAGCACATCACATTTTTCAAATCCTTCTGATTTGAGAAATTCAGCTGATCTCCTTATCTTATCAATCATTATTGTCCTCGCGGGTTTTTGATTTGTATTCTTCATAATCCTTCTCGCCCTGACTGTCTGAATCATCATTTTGTTTATTGAATAATGAACCTATATTGGTGACATTCTCCGGCGGTTCTTTCAGCACAGCATTGAAATCATTAACATCCTCCTTGTGAGAGAGTGTCTCATCTTCAAGAAGGCGGGTGTATGCCTCTATCATTCCCTTGAATTTGGCAATAAAATTATTCTTCAGTGTAATGAGTGTCTTTATCTCTGATCTGAGATTAGAGGACTCTTCCCTTGCTGATTCCAGAATATGCTTTGCCTCCAGTTCGGCATTTCTCATTATAATTGTGCCTTCCTGCTTTGCATTCTTCCTCAACTCCTCTGTGGTTTTCTGAGCAGATGTCAGTGTATCCTGCAGTGTCTTTTCCATTGTCCTGTAATCGGATATCTGTTTCTTCACATCCTTCAGCTGCTCTTTCTGATTCATATTCTCTCTTATGAGATCTTCCATCTGCTGAGCAATCATCTCAAGGAAATTATCCACTTCATTCTTGTCATAGCCATTGAACGATTTCTTGAATTCCTGTTTCCTTATATCCAATGGAGTAATATCCATATATCCTCCTATGTATTTGACTTATTTATTCAATAAATAATTATATATAAGATAGTGATAAAAATCAACAGTGTTCTATGACATTGCGTAATGCGGAATTCGTGATGCGGAATAAAGATCGGGTAGAGCGTGTAGATCGTATAGTAAAGAAAAGGGGGAAAGTAGAAGTCCCAGATTTTTTTCGTTTTCCATTATCCCTTCTTACCTCTCTCTGTGTATGCAATCAACCAGTTATCAACAAGGTCACTAATGATCAAGTAAAAGCAGGAAAAGTCCATAAACAGCACTGTTTATTCCC
>JAXHVG010000170.1:0-8875 GCA_034189245.1 Caldifarciminota bacterium | reverse complement strand
GTACCGGAAACACATTGAAACAGGGAAAACCGGATATTATTAATATCATTTTTTTTAAAATACCCCTTTACTTTTTCCGAAATACCCTTATATTATAATTATGATAAAGTCAAAAGGGTATTATACCCTTACAGTTTTAATTTCCGGGACATATCAATTGTCCCATCCGACAGTTTCCCCGATATGATAAATATTTATCTGACAGAGGCAATTGTCGCACTTAACTTATTCCCATGGAGGAACAATGGAAAACAGTAAGATGTATGTAGGTAATCTTAATTATTCAGTATCAGAATCTGAATTGCGCGATCTCTTCACCGAGCACGGTAATGTAGAGAGTGTAAAGATTATTGAAGGCAGAGGATTCGGTTTCGTTGAAATGTCATCAAAAGAAGAAATGGATGCAGCTATGGAAGCTCTCAATGGCCAGGACTTCAAAGGCAGAACACTTAGAATTGACGAAGCAAGACCACGCAAAGACAAAAGAGGATATAATCGCAGAGATAACTAATTCTTAGATTATAGATCGGGGAACAGTTTACTGTTCCCCTTTCCTTTCTTTCCATTCCCCTATCACATTTAAAAATTTATTGATTATTATATATTATGGTTTATAATAATAATATGAACAAATACAGAGTCCTTCATTCGCCAAATCTCAGTGAGCTTGTGCTTAATGCAGAAGAGCTTTACTCTCATTTCCCCCTCCAGCATTTCAGAAAAAACGAACATTTTATTTCTCTCTCCTACAGTGAGGTGCTGGTGAGGGTTAAGGCACTTGCATCAGGCTTTCAGGATATGGGTATTGAAAAGGGCACAAAGGTTGCATTATTTGCCGACAACAGGCAGGAATGGCTTATATGTGATCTGGCTCTTCTTCTTATCGGGGCAATTGATGTACCGCGCTCATCATCAACACCGCCAAAGCAATTACTGGGCATCTTGGAGCATTCGGGCTGTGAATACCTCATTGCTGAGAATGACTCTTTTGTGCATGGTATTGCCGGTGATATTGACAAGAACAGGATTCTCACAATAGACAGTTCACCGGATTTCAAAAGTATTGAGGATTTGATTGAGGAAAACTCTTCTCCTCTGGATATTCCTCACATAGATTCGGATGACCTTGCTACAATAATCTACACATCCGGGACAACAGGCAGTCCTAAGGGTGTGATGCTCACCCATGGCAATCTGATGCACAATGTACGCAACCTCACACCACTGCTTCACATGAATCCGGAAAAAAGCGGAGGAGAAAGAGCTCTCTCCATATTGCCGACATGGCATATTTTTGAACGGACATTTGAATACTGCTGTATTGGCGGAGGAACAGAGATCAGTTATTCCGATATCAAACATCTTTCTGAAGACCTTGTTAATAATAAACCGACGACCATGTGCGCAGTACCGAGATTATGGCAGAGTATTCATGCCAAAATAATGAACAATCTCAAAAAGGAAAGCACACTTACCCGTTTTATCTTCAATTCACTGCTCTATGTGCGGCAGAGATTCTTCTACTCCAAGAAACTGATATTCAATAGGGTAGCTGATTTTAATAACACAGAACCCCTGAAGACATACTGGCGCTATATATACAATTTCCTTGTTTTTGCAGCCCTATTTGTACCGGGTTCCCTGTCCTATTTTGCATTCTCCAAGATACGCAATGCAGTGGGCGGGAGAATACGCGGTGTATTTACAGGAGGCGGATCCATGCCGCCCTATCTTGATCTATTCTTCAATGCCCTGGGCATTACACTGATCAATGCATACGGCATGACTGAGGCATCACCGGGTATCACCGGAAGGCGTTTTGAAAAGAATACCCTCTTCACAGTCGGAATACCGTTTGATGAGACCGAGATTATGATATGTTCAGAATCGGGAGAAAGACTGCCCAAGGGTAAAACAGGGATCATAAGGGTAAAGGGGCCTCAGGTAATGAAAGGATATTACAATAATCCGGAGGAAACACGCAAGGCACTTACTGAGGATAATTGGCTGATTACAGGCGATATCGGCTCCATTACAAAAAACAATGAACTGGTCATTACAGGAAGAAAGAAAGACACCATTATACTCCTGGGGGGTGAGAATGTTGAACCCTCTCCCATTGAGGAAAAACTTGAACAGGATGAATTGATAAGCCATGCAATTATTGTCGGACATAATGAAAAACACCTCGGTGCTTTACTCGTTCTGGAGCAGGAGAATATCAGGAAACTCTTTGAGGAATGGAATGAGGATTTCCGTTCAGTAGAGGATGCTGTCAATCACTCCAGAGTCATTGAACTCGTCAGAAAGAATATTTCACAGCTCATCAATGAATCCAGGGAATTCCACCCATTTGAAAGAATCAAGGAATTCCGTATTCTGGACAAACAGTTTGATGTGGACAAGGAATTAACCCGCACACTGAAGAAAAAACGTGATTATATCCTTGATAAATACAGGGATATAATTGACCAGATGTTCGGGCACCGCAGGTCTAAATAACTGTAAAAAGCAATCCTATTGAAAGTCCGAAATAACTTATTGACTGATTACCTGTAAAATAATTGTAATCCGCTTTGAGATTCAGTCCGAATTTACCCGGATAAACCCTGTATCCCACACCGCCGGTGACTCCGGTGAGATTATCTGAATTATCCGTACTGGTGCTGCTGTTGAAATACGAGGTCTCTGTGCCCAGAATATTGACTCCCGGTTCTATATAGAAAAACGGTTCTCCGGGTACTGCGGGAATACCCATAAATTTGAACGGGTATATCTTGATGCCCGCAAATACCGGTATTGACGAATATGTAGTATTGAGAATTGCATTCTCAGCACCCTGAAACTGCAGGTACGAAAACCCGGCTGTTATATCCATAAATCCAAGGAGATGTATGTTGGGAGCAATCCTGAAACCATACCCTGCCTTTGTTTGATCATCAAATCCCGTTATGCGATGCGCGAAAGAGGGGCTTACCTCTATGCTGAGCAATTTGGCATTGACCGACATTACTGCAAACACGATGAAGATTATGATAATAAATTTTTTCATACTGTTTCCTCCATTATTTTACTATTGTTTTCGCCTACTAATGAGATTATATGTATAATGACTGTAATTACAAGGCCAACTATCATCGGTTCAGTGATATCAAGAATAAAATTACCTGTAAATATCTTCCTCAATATATACCAGGTTACACTCACTGCAATACCTGCTGCCATTTCAAAAATTATCAATCCCGGTCTTATCCGCAATTTCTCATAGTAGGCTGATATCATAGGCATTATCAAACCCGGGATGCATATACTACCTATGAGATACCACAGATTGACAACTGACGGGAAGTAATATGCCAGAATGACTGATAATGCAGCACTGATTATTATACCAATGTATGTGTATTTTCTGACCTGGGACTCACCGACACTTTCGAATAATCTGAATACAAAATCCCTTGAGAATGTGTCTGCACTCATAAAGACGAAATAGTTCAGTGTGGACTTCTTGCCGATTGCTCCGATAAAGCCGGCAATCATCACACCTGCAAAGAATAATGCTATGACAATAATATCCGGTAAACTCAAATTTATCATAAACATATTATAGATAGTGCAATCCAAAAGTCAATCTTTGGGATTATTTGATGATTTTTACGGAATCCACAGTAGATATGGTATAGGAACCGAACACGCCTCTATGTTCCCCGAGATTGTCATCACCGAAGAAATTATTCAGCATATTGGAATCAGGAGCAATAACACTGATATTAACAGTGTCATTCCTGCTCAGTAATTGCCTTATACTGAAGAGGGGGAAAACAGTATCTTCCTGCACCATGGAGAACACAGTGTAAGAATCTCTCAGAGAATAAATGTCCAGAATATAATAATCTGTTACATTATTCCAGACAATATAGGCAAATGAATCAATGGGCAGATCAAGACCGGAGAAAGGATAGATGATATCAACATGCCGGGGGATTTCTGTTTCAAGAGACAAAGACCCTGTCTTGTGATAGATATCAAGAGTATATTTCTGACCGGATAAAACAGAATCTGTAAATATGTAGTAATCCAGACTGTCATTGTCCATAAAAGTAAGCTTATTATTATTAATATATACATCTGCGTCACTTATGAAGGAATTGATATCTTCATTATTAATGGCAATGATACTGTCCAGAACAATCTTCTGCGTATCAAGATTCGGGCTGATGATACTGTATATATTAAAACCACTGTACGATGTATCATTATACTGCAGTGTGCAGACAGTGAAGATAAGGATTATCAGTATAAACAGTACTTTAAAATTCACCACTGACTCCTATTGAAGGGAATATGGGCAGCATGTAAAATTCATGTCTTGTGGATGGTGATGTGCTGTGATCATAATAGTAGAACATCACATTTTTATGATTTGTCACATTGACAACACTGAGATTGATCTTGCTTTTGACATATCCTATATTGAATGATTTGGACAATGATAAATCCCATTTGAAATATGAGGGGAACCGCGCTTCATTGTATCCTGCATATATCTCACTCCATGACTGCTCTTCAATAATACCCGTGCGCGGGTCAATGCTGTAATTCCTGTATTTACCTGTCACTGCTGTATAGGGTGAACCGCTTGAAAAAACCAGACCTGTTGTGAAATTGCATTCCCATGGCAAGGACACAGATGCATTGATATTGAGCGAATGCCTCTTGTCATAATATGTATAGACATAATGGCTGTCCCTGAGTAGATATGTGCCCGAGAATGTATAACCGAGCCATCCTGTGACTCTGCCTGCATTTCTCTTGATTAGTATCTCCAATCCCTGACTCTTTCCCTCTGTCTCCATGAAAGCATTTTTCGGGTCTTCCATATTTATAATAAGGTCCAATAGTGTTGAGTGCACCAGATTTTCGTATTTCTTATGATATAATTCAATAGTCATCATTGTATTGGTATTGAACCAGTGTTCGGTTCCTATGACCATCTGCCTTAGCAGCTGCGGATCATATTGATCATATACAGGCATCCACATCTCGCCGAAGACAGATGAAAAATCATTAGTTTCCTGTTTGACTGATGTGATGAATTGCCTGTAAATCCCGTAGCTGATTGTCAGCGCAGTTTCATTGAATAGAAACATCTTCGCATTGATTCTCGGCGATATACAGTAATGGGGGTTCATTGAAGATCCCTCGCCCCGCAGACCGGCTTCTATTATCATCTCGCCCTCTTTCTTGTATTGACCTGTCAAATATGCAGAATAATAGCCTGAGGTATCATCCAGGTCAAAAAGAGTGTTTGTATCGGAAAATATCACAGAGTATTTGAAACCATTCTCATAATATTCAAATCCCCCTTCCCACTCAAATGCCTTTGATGAATAATTTATACTGCTTTTGATGCCCATTTCGGAGACAGAGGATCCTGCATGCATTATATCAAGCAGATTCAGAGTATTACTGTACTGAGTTTGATATATATTGACCTTCATAAATGTCAGTGGATTGAGCATATAAGAATATGTCAGACCAGCTGAAGAATTGCCCCACCTATTATCAAATAATTGTAAGGTATCTTCAAGAATGAGATTCAGTATATCACGGTCCCTGAAATAGGATAATGATAGATTGCTCCTGTCAGAAGCAGAATAATTGACCTTTGCCACTATATCATAGAAATAATACGGGAAATCATAATCTATAATATCCAGTATCTTATCAAAATATGTTCTTCTGCCATTGATAAAAAAGGAAAGATCATCAAAGGGATTGGAAGAAAGATATAGTGTTGAACTGAGCAGTGAAATATCATAATGCCCGCTGAATGTCTTCCTGTCAGGGACAATGGTCTTGATGTCTATTACAGACGACATCCTGTTGCCGTAATCAGCACCGAATGCTCCTGCCATGAATGAGGCGGATTTTACAGCATTTGCCGGAAAAGTGGAGAACAGGCCGCCGAGGTGAAATGGGTTGAATACCGGTACATTGTCAAACAAAATAAGATTCTGATCCGGAGCACCTCCCCTGACATACAATGCAGATGAGAAATCACTGACAGCAGTTACAGACGGCATCATCTGAAACACCTTCAAAACATCAGGCTCAATAAAAGACGGACTGTCCATAATATCCTGCTTTGAATAGGTCCTCCTGCTGATTGAAATATCGTGCCTGAAAGCAGAACGTTCTGCTTTGACCTCAACACCTTCCATTTCAATGGATTTCCGCTTTATTGAAATAGTGAGATATCTGCTTTCAGCATTGTCAACTGATACAGTATCTTTATATGTTTCATATCCTATCATTCTGATGATTAATGTATAATTCCCGGGTTTAATGTCATCTATCTGAAAATAACCTGCTGAATCAGCCATATCCCCGTTATTTGTATTTTCAATATAAACATTGACAAATGGGACAGGTTCGCCCGAATCAGCATCCTCTATATTGCCTGCAATTATTGATGCTGACAGTACATAAGGCAAACTCAGCATGATCAGGATTATGATATATTTTCTGTACATGATAAAATAATATTGCAGTATAAGTGAAAGTCAAGATTGATTACTCAGCAGTTCAGAAATCAGAAGAGTCAGATCATCAGCCCTGTAGGGTTTGCGGAGCACTCCGGCAAAACCGTATTCCCTGTATTGAGACATAATAGGATCATTGGAATATCCGCTGGATACAATTGCAGTAACATTTTTATCCAATTCAGTGAGCTCTTTAATCGTTTCCCTGCCGCCCATTCCTCCGGGTATTGTCAAGTCCAGAATGACGATATCATACGGGTCGCCTGATTCCATCGCCTCTTTGTATTCATGAACTGTCTGACTGCCCTCTTCAGTAATACTTGCTCTGCCCCCGTTCATTTCAATAATTTCTTTTACTACACTCAGCACTATTTCATTATCATCCAGAATAAGTACACGGCAATTCAATTCCTTACAACCTTTATTTTTCTCTCTTTCTTCATTTGCAGTATCATTATCCTCACTAACAGGAAAGTATATATCAAATTGAGTCCCTTCATTCTGCTCTGATGTTACTTCTATGAATCCGTCATGTTTCACTATAATGGAGTAAACAGTGGAGAGCCCCAAACCACTGCCATTCTCTCTTGTTGAAAAATAAGGGTCAAAGATTCTCGGTAAAATATCATCCGGAATACCGACTCCTGTATCCCTGAATGAGATTTTTACAAATCGTTCCGGTTCTCTCTCGGGAAACACCGTATTTTCTTTGGATAGATATAGTATTCCGCCTTCAGGCATTGCATGCACTGCATTAATGACTATATTGTTTATCACCTGATTCAACTGTGATTTATCTGCTATTATTATATTATCATTTCCCGTCACCTCATACTGGAGTTGAACATTTGAGCCGGATAATGCGAACTTTACATTTTCCAGCAGTATATCCTCTATATCAATAGGTCTTTTAACCGGTTCGCCCCCCTTTGAGAAGGTCAGGAGACGATGGGTTAATTGACCGGCCTCATTATTTGCCGCTTCCATTCGTTTAATCAATTGAAGCATTTTTCTGTCATTTAAATTGTTCTTTATTATGGACAGACCACCAGATACGGCCATCAGATAATTATTGAAATCATGTGCCATACCCCCTGCGAGTATTCCCAATGACTCCAGTTTTGCTGTCTGAATCCTATTCTCTTCAAGTTCATAGTATTCTGTCAAATCCTTCAAATCCAGCATTGTGAGTATATCCCCCATATATAGTATTTTGGATATACGAATCTCAACTATCTTCTTTTTATCTGTGCCTGTAGTCAGTTCCGATTCAAAGACAATCTCTTTCTGAGTGTCTATATTTCCATTCATTTTCAGTATAGATTTAACAGCAGATTTATCCAGAATCAATGAAAGACCATTCTTTTTGAGTTCTTCCTCAGTATATCCTGTAAACTCAATAGCGGTTTTATTCACATAAACAATATGCTCATTGTCTATGATTATTATACTGTCAAAACTATGCTGAACAATATGTTTATAGGTTTCTTCCGATTTGTGAAGGTATTCTATGTCTCTCATCCTTAAAATAACTATCTCTACAAGACGGGTGAATATCTCCAATTTTTTTATATCCTGCTCTGAGAATCTTTCGCCCATCTTACTGACTGTTATAACTCCGCTCAACTCCCCATTATTGAACATAGGCGTGGATAAAACACTCTCATCATCATCCTCATCATAATCTGTCCCGTCAATATGCACAGTAATACAATCATTATCATCATAATTGATAAATTCGCTTTCCCCTGTCTGTGCAACTTTCCCGGATAGTCCCTCTCCAATTGCTATAGGAAAATCCATTATTGCCTTATATGCCTCCTCGGCATTGGAATATATGGGTATAAGATGGGTCCGGGATTCATTTATCCTATAAACAGCAGCATCACTGCCGCCCAGCAATTCTGTAACATTATCCACTATATTATGTATTGTTTGCTGTGAGTCTGTTGACTGGAGTAATTCCAGACTGGTGTGATAGAGTTTCTGGAAAAACGAATCATTGTTTTCATATCTATTACTCATGAGCCACCTCTTAACTTTCTAGTTACTATTAATAGTACAAAATACCTGCCAATTGTAAGTACTACAATATTGAACCTTATTCATATCAATACGGCCATTACTGTCATGATTATATGACATGATAGTATGTGCATTACACAACATACATCATAAATCATATTATAGCGGGGCTTACTGTACCCAATAACTGATTTGAGAATGATTTTATCTTTCTTGTTATTTGACATTATTCATCTATATATTGAAATACCCATTGAACCTATTGACAATACTGCTAAGAAAGGATGGGATATATTCAAGGGCTG
>JAXHVG010000017.1:0-4348 GCA_034189245.1 Caldifarciminota bacterium | reverse complement strand
CATCGGATAATGGTGATTCATCTGCTGCAGTCACATGGACACCTTCTTCATCAAATGACATATCCGGATACAGGGTCTATTACAATGGCTCATATATTGATGCACCTGATACAAATCAATATACACTGGAATCACTGACACCAGGCACACTGTATAATATTTATGTCACTGCACTGGATACACAGGGCTTTGAGGGTTTTGCTGAGGCATACGATACTGTGACGCCGTCTGATATACCCCACTCTGTTTCAATCCGGGAATTCTCCGCTGACTCACAGAGCATCAGCATAATCTACTCATCATCCCTATCAGGGGACATAGACCATTACAATATATACAGGAAAGAAGGGGAATCGGGATTTGTACTCCTGGATTCTGTCAGTGACACCTTCTACACAGACAATACCCCTGCTGAGCAGTATGTGTATAATTATTATGTCATTGCTGTTGACACTGACTCCTATGAGAGCAATCCCTCGGATACTGCAACAGCGCGCATTATATCACTGAATGAATATATGATTGTCATTGATGAGACAAAGAATAATTCAACATTGCTTGTTGACAGTCATACTGACGCATTCTATGACAGTGTATTTGAGAGTTTCACGCATTATCTGTGGGACGCTGATTCTGCTGCTCAGATCAATATCAGTGATTTCGGCAATTATGCAATTCTCGTTTATATTGATGATGACCTTACTGAGAGCAAGCTCTATATGCCCCATATTGAGGATTATATAGAGAATGGAGGCAAGGCGGTTCTCATGGGATGGGATATGGGCAGTGTAATACTTGACAATCCTTCTCTTTTCCCGGCATCATCCGGGAGCAGTTCCATTGCCCGTGATTTCTTCAATATAGATACATATAACAGGAATCAGGGCTTTGACATGGATTACATCAGTTACAGCTTTAATGCGGAAAATGATTCATTCTATTTCTCAGCAGATAAATTACCGAGAGGCTCAGGCGGCAATCTCTCATACTCCGGTGTATTCGGGCTTATTGATTCCAATGTGTCTGAGATGGCTTCTTATCATTCTGTGTCAGGCGACAGTGCCTTTGACAGCAAACCTGTTATATACAGGAATAATGACAATAATATGATTATTGCCAATATCCCCCTCTTCCCGCTTATTGAAGCAGATGCAGTAACATTGATGGACAATCTGCTCTCACAACTGGGTTGTTATTCCGGACTGCCAAGCAGGGATAGGGGTATTTCAAGATCCGTTAAACTGTTAAGCAGAGTTTCTTCAGGCAGTATTGAAATGGATATTGAGGGATTTGGCGGCAGCAGTATTGATATTGCTCTATATGCAGCTGACGGCAGGCTTGTGACCAATCTGCTCAATGGTATTGCCGGGAAAAGCAGCATTACTCTGAGCCGCAGAGTAAGTATTCCCTCAGGCATATACTTCATAAAGATACATTCGGGTGACTATTCCAAAACAGAAAAGATATATATGATACAATAAAAAAAGGGGGCTGAAAGCCCCCTTAATTAATTCCAGACATCTAATATCTGATTAGAAATAGATAACCTGATTATCCGATGATTCATATCCCTTTCTATTGGGATCATAATCCTCGCCGCCAATATCATTGTTATTACCGTCAAGATACCAGCCCTCTTCATCTTTGATAGTGTGTTTAAGTATGACCTGAAGGTCAGCACCCGCATCCTGAAGATTCATCAGGGAGAACTGGAATCCTGAATCATTATCATTAACAATGATTTCACCTTTGAGATTGATCCATTTACCTGTTGTATTATCAAGATAGAGGACATCAATATTATCACTTGTTATTGTGGCAGGATCAATGTCATCCGTGAAACCAATCTCAAAATATTCATTGTTACGCGCATGCCAGCTGTATCTGACAGGATTATCATCAGCAGAGCCGTCTGCCTCTGTCATGAACTTGAATGAAAATGTTGAGGACATATTCTCTGAATAATATTCATTATAGGGAATAAGCACATTATTATTCTCATCTTCCATGCCTGCGCAATCCAGTGTAACAGTATACATTGAAAGCTGATCTATATCATTGGTATCCATCTCAAATGTGAATACATTGGCTCCGGATATGCTGACAAGCGAGATGTCACATTCATTATCATTATTATCATAGAGTGTGACATTTTCAACAACACTGGTGGAATCCATCCGTTCGCTGAAATCAATTGTGATATGGTCTGTTTTGGCAATTCTGCCTGTTACAGGTCCAAAATCCTGCATTGTCGGATGTGTCACATCAGGCCTGTCACCGGCTCCTGTGCCTGTAAAGTATCTGTAATAGACATCATCATAGGGTGATCCGTCGTTGATGCCATTACCATTTCCATCAATGAAATCTCCATTTGCTGACTGGAAATTATCTGCGACAAAATGAAGAGTAAATGCACCATCATCTTCAAAATCACCTGATATCCTGATTCTTTCAAATCCCTTCTGATATTCCATCACAGCATTGTCAATATTGATGCTTGTGACTTCCTCTATGAACTCAATATCTGTTCCGGATTCCATATCCTGATCATCTGTTCTTATATTGAATGTGATGTCGGCGGGCAGTATCTTGTCCACACCAATATAAATAATTCCCTGAATATCTGCACTTGTACCGTCAGTGTCAAATATCTGATTATCTGCACCATTGACATTCAGTATATTGGTGCCTGCTGTATTACTGCCAAGGGTATCATCAATTGCTGTCTTTTCTGATGGCTGAAAGCTGCAGCCGGCAATCAATATAATAAGTAGTGAAATTATTGCTATAAATCTTTTCATTATTGCCTCCTTAGAATTTTGCATTTGCAGAAATTTGCCAGCCAGTCATATCAGTCAGATTGGCAAAGCCCATCAGATCAATACTGAAATTGTCTGATATTTTCCAGCCAAGCCCATATGAATATCTTGTGTCTTTGTTGAAATCGTGCTGTTCATACTGTCCTTCACTTCTTACACCCGGATTATCAATCAATGTCTCTGTGACTGACCCATCACCATATTCAGTTACAGACATTGCCGGTTCCCATTGTGTTATTCTTTCATACCTTTCTGAATTCAACCATGAGAAATTTGTTACTGCACCAAGACGGAAAACAAGGGATTTATTAGCATTAAACTCCACACCGACAGGTAAACGAAGATTGTGATTTACTGAATTGAAGTTAATTGTTCTGGTCTCCGAGCCGCTGATTGTAGTAGTATAATCTGCTGCATCATCAACTCCATTGCCGTTATTGTAGTGTTCAACATAATTTCTATCATATACATTTACTTCAGTTCTTGTATAATTATTCATATAGAAATAAGCACCAATACCGAATAGGGCTTTATCCAGTTTTCTTATGTATTTGACACCTGCATTTAATTGATTCTCTAAGTCCTCTTGATATGACAGTGTATCCATTGTTGTAATGGAGTCCCATACCATTGTTGTATCATTACCCCATACAACCGGTGTTATTTCCTCAAGATAATAGAAGCTGTCAGAACTGAACATATCAGTCTTACCCAGTGTTGAATTGTTATAACCAATCATGAACTCACCCGTATAATCATCTTCATCTCTTTTAACAATACAGTTCAAACCCCAGTTATTGCTATTGTACTGATAATCTTCAATTATTGTATGAGTTGAATCATAATAATTCGTCGGGCCTCCAGCAGGCGCTCTATCTATATATAGAGTGTCCATCATATTATACTGATTCTTGATGAGCGACGGACCGTAATAAGCATTAAACCCAATGTCCATCATATCCACAGGATAATACATGGATAATTCAAATCTCTGGGTAATATTCACATTGATCGACTCTGCATTCATGTGATCAAACTGATAACTCAGCATATCACCTGATACAAGGTCATCGGATGTGAGGATCTGGGTTAAATTGCCATAATCATGTTCAGACGTGTTATTACGAACATAACCGAACCCGAATCTCATTTCATCCTTTGCGCCATAGGCAATACCATAGTATGTCACATCCTCATGCTCTGCATAATTCCAGTTGCCATCCATGCTGTCATTTTCATGATAATCATAAGCATTGTCACCGGATGTATCCTCAAAATAATTATTCACAGCAATACTGTCACTGGCAAATGTGGAATCATCTGACTGATGCAGTACTCCTGCATGTATGCCGGAATAGTCAAACTTTGTTCCTGCAAGATAATTGTAGTAAGTACTTCCGCTGAATACATTCTCCGATGTATTGGCAAAATTTGACAGATTTGTGTAAACATTAAATCCGTCAACATATGCCAATTCACCCGGCACAAGAATGTATTCAATGTCACCATCCAGTATTCCTGCTGTTGAC
>JAXHVG010000169.1:0-2276 GCA_034189245.1 Caldifarciminota bacterium | reverse complement strand
AGATCCCTTATTCTCTTTATATACCCCTGTCTCTCCTTGGGCGAGACAGCACCCCGCGCATCCAGCAGATTGAATGCATGTGTTGCTTTGATAAGATAATCATATGCAGGATAGACAAGCTCCTTTTCAAGCAGACGCTTCACTTCACTCTCATTTTTTTCAAACTGCTCTCTTATATACTGAATGTCAGCCTCATCAAAATTGAATATACAGAACTGCTTCTCGGACTCCAGCATTACTTCAGACCAATTCATACTGTCTGACCACTGCAGTTCCTGTACACTGTTCTTCTGCTGAATAAACATTGCTATGCGCTCAAGTCCGTAAGTGAGCTCAACAGGCACATTTTCTATTTTCCTTGAAGCCATCTGCTGAAAGTATGTGAACTGCGTTATCTCCATGCCGTCCAGCCATACTTCCCATCCCAGTCCCTTTGCCCCCAGTGTCGGTGATTCCCAGTCATCTTCAACAAATCTTATGTCATGTTTTTTTGTTTCAATACCAATTGCCTCAAGTGACTCTATATATATATCCTGTATACTGTCAGGTGCAGGCTGAAGGACAACCTGATACTGATAGAATTGCTGCATTCTATTGGGATTCTGCCCGTACCTGCCGTCTTTGGGCCTCTTGGATATTTCAAGATATGCTGTCTTCCAATCATCATTGTCCAGTACCCTGAGGAATGTGGCGGGATTAAAAGTGCCTGCCCCGACCTCTGAATTATACGGCTGGAGTATCAGACAGTCCATATTGGCCCAGTATTCCTCAAGATGTCGTATCATATCCTGAAAATTCATTGTATCTCCTTATTTTCAAAAGATTTATTATAGAAGTATAGAAATCAATGTCAAGTACAACATTTGTATCAATATACTCCGGAATTGTATAATCAGTGCTCCAAATCCCAGGTCCGGTAGTTGCATAGGTTGCAGAACTTCATCTCATTCTCTGTAGTCTACTCACTGTTGATTTGTGTAAACCAAGCTCCCTGGCCACTTCAGATTGATAGTATCCCTCGCCTATAAGATATCTTATGATTGAAATAACACTTTTCTGCTCTTTCTTATTTCTCCTTCTGTGAAAAACCTCTTTCTCCAGTTTGTTCTCTTTAAGCAGTGTTCTCAAATCATGTCTTAAATTTTTTCTTCTTCTTTCCTTGAATCTGCTCTTCTCCCTTCCAGGCTTCCTTTTTAGCAATTTGAGATACTGCTCCTTTGTTCCGATACAACCCTTGTATGTCTCAAATTCCCTATCCGTGATTGTACGGTCATAGTCAATTTTCTTCAAATGCTCAATGTAATCCCCTTTCCCTGAATAAAACCCTGCACTGCAAAAAGGATACTTAATAGAATCATCCGCCATATTGTGTTTCTGGGGATTATAATGTATATAATTTATTACACGCGGTAAATTATACTCTTCTTCAGTTATTACCTTACTACCGAATCTTCCTTGAAATACATGCCCTCTCTTATTGTATTTATTATTAAAATATAATGCGTATCGTATATTCAGCTTACTCATAAATTGAGCCAAAGATGTATTGTTCCTATAAACGAGAAGATGGAAATGATTTCGGATCAAAGCATATGCATATAGTTCAATATCTGTTTCATCCAGTACCTGCTTCAGTATATTTATAAAAGCACCCATGTCGTCTTTACTGAAAAAAAGCGGTTGGCCCCTCTGCCCCCTGACATATATGTGATAAAAATAACCTTTTCTATCAAAACGATTATGTTCAGTCATATATTTATTATAGCATATTTCTGCAACCTATGCAACTACCGGACCTGGGATTTGGATACATTTTTTTCAATCAGTTTTTTGTCAAATATAAGCATTATCAAGTGATTTGACGGGATAATTGAGGACATTGTCTTCACTGACAGGTGACATTACAATGATCTGGGGAAAGGCATCAAAGACACTCATCAGTTTTGCCTTCCTCTCACTGTCCAGTTCAGCAAGCACGTCATCAAGTATGACGAGAGGGTGTTCCCCGAGGCTCTCATAGATAAGCAGGACCTCTGTTATTTTCAGTGCAATACCGAGCAGTCTCTGTTCACCATCAGAACCTATCCGGGATATGGATTTACCGTCAATCCCAATTTTGTAATCATCCCTGTGAAGACCCACAGGCGTATACCGGAGTTTCCTCTCCCTGTCACGCATTGAGCGTAATGCTTCAATGAGACTCCTCTGGGTGTATTTGCCATTATCCTTTGATGAGTAATACTCAACATCAATCTCAATATCCCTTTCAAATATCT
>JAXHVG010000168.1:0-5474 GCA_034189245.1 Caldifarciminota bacterium | reverse complement strand
TGTGATTCGTGTGATTCGAAAAGATGGTAAAAGAAGAGATTAATTGTAGGGGCGGTTCGCGAACCGCCCGGTAAAGGAGTGTGGGGGGATAAGGAGATTGCTTTGCCGCTTTGCTCCGCACAAGAACATAAAGAGGTAAAAGATTAAAGGTAAAAGGTAAAAGGTAAAAGAAAGATGAACGAAAAACAGTTGACAAAAAAGGGGTAAAGGTGCAGACAATGTCAATGTTTTCAACTACTGTACTTGGGATTTGGATTCTGTTCCCGGTTTTTTATACTCCTCAATATCTGTTTTTATCTCTTTCTTGTCAAATATGAAGAGTATGCCGCCGATTAAACTGACAAGTGTGAACAGTATGAAGAATGTGATGCTCAGAGAAAATGCCTCTTCCTTTGCTGTTGTTCCGAATAATGTGATATACGCCCATTCCCTCAGTCCAATACCGTTTATTGTAAGGGGTATTAGACTGATTATTGCAATAAGGGGAATATAGACAAGGAGCTGAGGGATTGTGATCTCAATATTCTGAGCAATGACTATAAAATAATTGGCAATAATAAATGATATCTGAATAAGCACAGAGAGGAAGAGATTCCAGATGAATATACCTGTGTGGTCCTTTATTGTTTTCATTGAACTGTACAGATTGTTGATCTTTTCACCGAGATTGAATATTGTGATCTTTGAGAATAATTGGGTGAATAAATTGAATACCCTCTCATTCCATATTGATATTATTACTGCAAGTGAAGCTGTAATGCCTGTTATGGAAACAATAAGAACATACTTCAGATCAATATGGGCAATAAAGAAGAATGGTACAATGGATAGATAGATGATAATGCCGAGGAAACCGACCCATCTTTCAATGAATATAGTGGATATGATATCAGGGATATTCTTCTTCTCTCTTGCTGCATATATGCCCCTCACAACATCCATGCCCACCATAGAGGGCAGGAAATTATTGAAGAAAAAGGCAATCATGTAAATCCTCGCTGTATTGATAAAACTGATATCAAAGCCATAGGCATGAAGCAGCTGATGCCATCTGTAGGCAATAATAATGACTTCAATGATCAGGGCAGTAAATGCCCAGAAGAGCATCAGCAGGTCTGACTGCCTTATTATTGCAATGGATTTGCCTATATCCAGTTTCCAGAATATGAATGCCAGTATGCCTGCTGTAATGATTATTCTTATGGCTGTATAAATATGTTTTTTCATATACTGCTCAATTTACCGGGCTCTGCATTATTATCAATCAGAAGAACCACTTCCATCCTGACATGCTTGCCGGTCCTTCAATTACATTGTATTTGACAGGTCCGCCTATGCCTCCTGTAAAGAGAGCTGCCCTGTCTGAAAGTGTTTTGATGTTTTCAATGAGGACACCGAATATATTCCTCATTTCAACATATCTTATGCCCCTGTCAGGAAAGTTGAATATCAATGAGTCACCCTCTTCTGCCATCTCAAATTCAATTTCCGGAACAGAGGGGGTCTTTCTCAGTGCGGTTTTGAATGTCCTGTCAATCATATTGCCGTTTTCATCATACAGCTGCCCGAAGAGTGAATCACCCTTCTTTGCAGCCAGAACAAAATGATTGACAGAAAGCCCATCAATATACTTATCATAAAGCGGTGCACCTGCACCTCCCGATATGACATATCTGTGTCCATTGCTTTCAAAATCGCCGTATGAGTGTATATGACCATAGAATGAAACTGCAATTCCGTAATAATCAATCAATTTCTTATAGTAATATACATTGCTCTTCTCAATATTCGGTTTGGGATAATAGAAACTGTCACCAAGACAGTGGCCATTGATCTTGCCCTCAATACAGGGGGGTACATGGGTTACGGGAATCACGGCATTACCATTTTCATATGCCCTGCGTATCCGGCTGTCCATCCAGAACAGTGTGGATGTATCAATACGGTAATCAGCATAATGCTTGTCTTCAACAACCTTCGGTTCAACAGTATTGAATCCTATAAAGGTAATCCCTGATTTTTCAAATGCAGTATTGCCTGAACCGAAATACTCTGTGAAGAATATATTGCCGGAATCAGCATATATTTCATGATTGCCCTTCAGTGTTATAACCGGTATGTCCGACTGAGCAATGATTTCAAGATACCTCTTATACTCAAAGCTCTCGCCATCCACTGCAAGGTCTCCGGAATGGATTATAAATGCAGGGTTTTCCTGCATCTGATTTACGGACTGTATTATTGAAGAGAATATTGAATCACCGCTGCCGTATCCCTCCGGTGTCAATTCCGGATTCCTGCTGTCTCCCAGTATTATAAACTTCAGGTCTCCGGGCGATTTGTCTTCAATACTTTCCTTTGCTGTGTGATTAAAATTAGCTGCTGAAATTGTCAAACACAGCAGAATCAATATAAATGAATTCAATATTTTCAATTCATACCTCCATTACTTTAAATCAGGTTTCTCGTCTATCAAACTGCTCCATAAATGATAATACTTTTCCAGTTCTTTTTCAACTGTATTAAGACGGGTTCTAATCCTGCCGACTTCAGCTCCCCTCTTGAATATATCAGGAGATGAAAGTTTCTCATACAGTTCATCTTTTTGGCTCTCCAGTGAATCAATGTTCTTCTCAACTGTCTTCAGCTTCCTGTTTATCTCAATTCTCCTGTTTATAAGGTCCTGCCTCTTGTGACTCTTTGTCTTCTCATTCTTCTTCTCAAAATCCTTATCCTGCCTGCTTTCCTCTTCTGTCTCTCTATTCCTTACATAGTTCCTGTAATTGGTGAATTCCCTCACAAGGGTTCTGTTCTCAATATGCCATATCTCCGCATTGTCCTCTGATTCAAGCAGATACTCATTATGCGTGACAATGATAAATCCTGTCTTGAGTTTTTTCAGCCAGCTGACAAGCATGTCTATTGTTTCAATATCCAGATAATTGGTCGGTTCATCCAGTATGAGAAAATTGAACTGCTCCAGGAAAAGACGGGCGAGATAGACCCTGACCTTTTCTCCGCCTGAAAGCATATAGAGTTTTTTACGGAAATCATTCTCTGTGAAATTCATCATACCCAGTGCAGAAGAGACAGTATTTATATTGCCCTCCTTCTCACCTACAAAATCAAACAGGGTTCTGCTGTCTCTGATATTCCTCAGATAATCAAAGTCAAAGTACAGTGTGTCCAGTGACGGATTCTTCTTCACAGTGCCTTCAAAAGCACTGTCCTCACCTGCAATTATCCTCGTCAGTGTGGATTTGCCTGCTCCATTCCTCCCAATGAGGAATATCCTGTCTGACGGCGCAATGTACACATCAATGTCTTTTAGTATCTTTTTGTCGTTATATGCCTTAGAGTTTATATTTATGTCAAATGCCCTCCTGGATTTCACAGGGCGCGCCTTGTTCATGGAGAGATGCACATCACTGATATGCTCTTTGTCCTGTTCAATTTCCTCTATTCTCGTGAGCACCTTCTCCAGTTTCTTCTCCCTTGATTTTGCCTGTGATGATTTTGAATCCTTTGCCTTCCATATGTTTATGAATTTCCTGAGATGCTCTGCTTCTTCCATGAGATTACTCAGTTCTGCTTCTTCAATTTTCTTATTCTGCTCCTTCTTTTCCTTGTAGAAAGAGTAATTGCCCTTGTACCTGAAGAGTTTCTTCCTGCTTATCTCAACAGTATAACTGCACATCTTGTCCAGGAAAGCCCTGTCATGTGATGTAATGACAGCAGTACCCTTAAATCCGGATATATACTCCTCCAGCCATCTGATTGAAGGGAGATCAAGATGATTGGTCGGTTCATCAAGGAGCAGTATGTCATTATCCTCAATCAGTATCATTGCCAGCATAACCCTCATTTTATAACCGTATGACAATTCACTCATCTTCTTGCCGCTGTAATCATCAAATCCCAGACCTGAGAGTATGCGCAGCCCTCTCTCTTTTACACTGTATCCGCCCTTGCGCCTGAAATGGTCCTCTGCCTTTGAGAATTCTCCGAGGAGTTTTTTGGACGGATTGTGGTCATTCTTAATTTTTGACAGTAATTGATTATATTCCCTGTAGAAGGGCAGATGCTCCAGCAGGAAATCAATGGGCAATATGTCCTGCTCACCTATGTCCATTTCCTGTTTGAGATAACCTATTACAGGTGAACCGGAGAATGCAATATCACCGGAATAGGATTCATTGCTTCCTGCAATCATTTCAAACAGTGTGGTCTTGCCTGTACCGTTTCTCCCTATGAGTGCATTGACACCATTTTCAAATACTGTGGAGGCATTATCAAAGAGTTTGTCCATACCATAGGAAAAGGAAAGATTGTTAATTGTTATCATAGTGCAATTTTATAAGAAATGCTCAATAGTATGAATATTTCCAGTATCAGTGCTTCAATGATATAAACTATTCTGTATATTGACCGCAGAGCAGCAGCCCTCTGCCTGCTGAACTGCCCCCTGATTGCAGGCAATGCCCTGATGATAAGCAATGGAATACCGGGTATAAAGACAAGTGCCATTACAAGAGGCAGAATGTCCAGTGTTGCAGTAAAAAAATAGATTGGGGCTGTAATGAGAAAGAGCATGGATACAAGGAAAACCCTCTTCCTGCCGAACCTGACAGCAACAGTGAGAATGCCAGTTTTCCTGTCAATATCACTGTCAATGACCATGTGATTGAGATGCCCGCCTGTTTCAATCATACCGAAGAAGAGAGAGATAATAAGAGCATTCTGGGTAATACTGCCTGTCAGGAAGAATCCGAACAGAAAGAGAAGGGGCATTGTAATAAAGTCCAGTATGAATGGTACAAATCTGCCCTTCTTGAGCATTACTGCAGGATGTGTGTAGAGAGCCCAGGCCAGCATCAGCAGAATGGCAATAACAGTGATAAACGGGGATATATACAGTGTGATGCCCACTGTGATAAGGAAAAACACAAGGGATACCCTGAACTGGAATATCCTGCCTGTTGACCGGAATTTTCTGCTGAAGCCCTTGGAGGCATCCTGCATATCCTCATCATATGTTGCATAATTGTTGAAACTGAGAACATGGGAGAGAAAGGCAAACACAGCAATCATCCCCAGTATTATATCAGTGTCAATGACAAGTATGCCGGCTGAGTAGGCGCCGAATGAAATACCTGCAATTGTCATTGCCATGTGCTGCATATTCTCAAAGGGTCTAACAGCATACACCAGTGCCCTGATATATGACACTGCACTATTCATTGACTATATCCTCTGCTGCAAGTATGCCGGAGATGCCGGCTCCCACAATACCGCGTGATTTGCCTGCACCGTCTCCTGCAACATATATATGCTTTCTTGTGGTTTCAAGATTCCTGCCTGTTTTGTATTTGAGTGAGTAGAATTTGATCTCAGGTGCATAGAGGACATTCTCTTCCTTGAGTATTGTGTTATCAAATATCTTGTTGAGTTTTATCATGGCTTCCTTGAGGGAT
>JAXHVG010000167.1:0-5696 GCA_034189245.1 Caldifarciminota bacterium | reverse complement strand
ATTTTGCTCTTGTATCAGTAATCGCCTTTTCTGCAGCCATACTTTCACTTAGGTTTCTCAATGCAGGCCCCTCACTATTCCGGGCAATCAGATGGACAGGCAGTGAAACACTGTTCAATTCCCATAAACTGCCTGTTAAATCCATTGCATTTCTCATTATTACAGGTATAACAGGTCTGCCGCTTCTCATAAAGAAGGATACATATACAAACCCGCTCTTTTATCTGTGTGTCCTGCTCTCATTACTGCTCATTACTATTATCAGTGATTATCCGGCTGTTTCGCTTATTATCTATATCATCTTTGGAGCAGCAGGACTCTATACATTGCTTTCATTACTCCAGGCAGAATTACAAGACAGGACAGTATTACTCTGGTTTGCTGTATATTCGCTTATTGTTTTAGTATTTTTCCCCATGATAATTTCCCGCTTCATGATTATAGCAGTCATACTCCTCATGATTATCATATCGCGGGCATTAAACCGCCGGATAATAGTGACCTGTATAATTATCAATATTTCATTCTCATTACTCTTACTCTATTCGGATACATTACAGACCAATCAGTACTATCAACTCAAAGTAGAGGATAATGCGGATGTGTATTTCACAGGTGAATGGGCATTCAGGAATAATATGGAGAGACAGGGGGGCACAATGCTCCTTATTGAAGACAGTGTTCTGCCTGATTCCTCTATTCTCTATATTCCCTACGGATGCGCGTCACAGCCCGTCAATGAATTGATTGTCCCGCATCTCAAGTATGTAAGGACTGATTCCTTTATGCCATTTCATCTTCAGGTATATTCACCCGGTTTCAGGATAGGATATTACACCAATGAAGCAGGTGTTCTGCCCCTGGGCTTTTCCAATGAATATTCAGTAAAATGGTCAAAGTATCTTTACACCCGCAAGCTGAACAGACATTACTCTGCATTTGATAAGCAGCCCGTTATATGGGCATATCATCCTGTTATCCCTGTTGATTTACCATTTAAAAAAGATTTCGGCAGTATGGATGACCCGCAAGTCCGCATTGAATACTTCCCCGGCAGAGAGGTGCTCAAATCGGATGGTGTCAGTATTACTGTAATGAATAGAGGTGAGGTGCTTGCGATTGACACCCTGAAACCCCGGGACGGATATTTCACTGTTGATTTTCAGGGGAGATATGATAATATGCAGGTGATTATTGACACATTGGAATCATTTAATTATGACTGGATAGGTATTTATGTTGAATAATATACATCTCATTGTGGGTGCGCGTCCCAATTTTGTCAAATGCGCAGTTCTGTACGCAAAACTCAAGGAGTCCGGTTTCAATATCAAACTGATACATACAGGCCAGCACTATTCAAGTAATATGTCTGATATATTCTTCAATGATCTGGATATTCCCCGTGAGGACATCAATCTCAATGTCGGCTCATCAACACATGCAGAACAGACAGGCAGGATTATGATAGAGTATGAGAAGATACTCTTTGATGACAGACCGGATCTTATAATGGTGTTCGGTGATGTGAATTCCACTATTGCAACAGTGCTTGCAGGTGCAAAGCTCCATGTAAAAACAGCCCATATTGAAGCAGGCCTGAGAAGCAATGACAGGACAATGCCTGAAGAGATCAACAGAATAGCGACAGATGTTATATGTGATTATCTCTTTGCACCCGGCAGTGATGGTGTTGAGAATCTGAGGGAGCAGGGTATACCGGATGAGAGGATATTCCTCGTCGGTAATATAATGATTGACACATTGACAGGCCATATGGACAAGATAGCAGGTATCAATATAGAGAATACATATAATGTTAAGAAGGGAGAGTATGTATTTCTCACATTGCACAGGCCGTCCAATGTTGACAATAAAGACCGGCTGAATGATATTGTCTGCTTCCTCAACAGAATTGCTGCCGGAAGTCCCATTGTTTTCCCGGCACATCCCAGGACAGTGAAGAATCTGGAAGGATTCGGATTGAAGGAAGAGCTTTCAGATAATATCCGCATGATAAAGCCCATTTCATATCTGAGCAGTATTGCCATGATAAGGTCTGCATCTGCCGTTATCACTGATTCCGGCGGCATACAGGAGGAGACAACATTTCTCGGAGTGCCCTGTTTTACACTAAGAAAGAATACGGAGAGACCTGTTACAGTGGAGGAGGGGACAAATATGCTGATAGAGCCTGAGGAGAAGCATATTGATGATATAATCAACAGCAGTCCGAAACAGTGCAGTATAAAGTACTGGGACGGTAATACATCCGAGAGGATAATCAGTGTAATCAAGGAATTATAAAAAGAAATTATTCTCGGCAGAATGCTCATTATCACTTGAAAAACTCTTCTTTTTTGATAAAATTAATTAATATGAAAAATTATGAAAGCAATGCAGAGATAATCTGCCTGACAAACGGACAGATGGATACCAATTCGTATATCATCAGTTCACTGAGAACAGACAGGGCAATTGTCATTGACCCTGCTGACGGAAGACGCATTCATGATTATCTTGAATCCGAGAATCTGGAGCCTTACTATATAATCAATACACACGGGCATTATGATCATATATCAGGAAACAGGTATCTCGTGGAGAAGTATGGTGTGCCTGTATGCATATCGCCCCTTGACAGTGATTATCTCACTGATCCCGGGCTCAATATGTCTCTCTTCTTCTCAGGGGAATACACATCCCCCAAGGCGGATGTGTATCTTGAGGAGAATAAGATAATTCAGCTGGATGATATCATGATAAAGATAATCAGTACACCGGGCCATACCCCCGGTTCAATCAGCCTCGCACTGAATGACATTGTGTTTACGGGAGATCTTGTTTTTAAAAACGGTATTGGCAGGACAGATCTGCCCGGTGGTGATATTGAAGCATTGACCGATTCACTCAAGAATGTATTCATGAAAATAAAGTATGAGAATACGATTTTCCCGGGTCATGGTGAATCCGGGAAGAAAATTGAATTTGACAGTGTGCTTCAGCAATTCTTTTATACATATTAAGGAGACAGCATGAAATTAACCTTTTTCGGAGCAACAAGAAATGTGACAGGGTCAATGTTTCTCATTGAACACAATGAACTCAATATACTTGTTGAATGCGGTCTCTATCAGGGACACAGGCAGGAGAGCGAGGAGCTCAACCGGAAGTTTCCATTTGACCCATCTGACATAGATATGGTTTTCATATCCCATGCACATATAGATCACAGCGGCAATCTGCCCAATCTCGTCAAAAACGGATTCAAGGGCAAGATATATGCAACACCTGCGACATGTGACCTGATGGAAATAATGCTCAAGGACAGCGGACATATACATGAAATGGATATCAAATATCTCAACAAGAAGCTTGTCCAAAAGGGTGAAGAACCCAAGGAACCTCTCTACACTGTTGAGGATGCAGAAAAGACAGGCAATTATTTCGCATCTGTCAATTATTATGTGCCTGTTGAAGTGGACAGTGAAATGAGTGTAACATTCATTGAAGCGGGACATATACTCGGTTCATCACAGATATTGTTTGAAATAGGGGATAAGACAATGCTCTTTACCGGTGATCTCGGCAGGCAGCATCTGCCCATTATTAGGGATCCGGACAGAGTGGATGATGTTGACATACTCATAACTGAGACAACATACGGCAACAGACTGCACAAGAAGATTGAGGATTCAATGGGTGAACTGGAGAAGATAATCAATACAACTGTAGAAAGAGGCGGAAAGATAATCATTCCGGCATTCTCAGTAGGCAGAACACAGGAGATACTCTACGACATCTTCCAGCTTGAAAACGACGGTAAGATCCCTGATATTCCCATTTATGTGGACAGTCCGCTCAGTTCAAGGGTTACAAAGGTGTTCAGGAATCATCCTGAATGTTATGACAGTGATACCATGGCAATATTCAATGAGAACAAGAATGTGTTCAATTTCGGTAAACTCAAATTCATCACTGAAGTGGAGGAATCCAAGGCATTAAACAGTGTGGATGAGAGTCATATGATAATATCAGCAAGCGGTATGTGTGAAGCAGGCAGAATACTCCATCACCTAAAGAATAATATTACAAACCCCGACAATACCGTCATAATTACAGGATTTATGGCAGCCAATACATTGGGCAGGAGAATAATGGAGAAGCACAAACAGGTCAGGATATTCGGTGAGGAGTATGATCTCAATGCTGATGTGTATGTGATGAATGAATATTCGGCACATGCTGATAAGCTCGGTCTTCTAAAACATCTGAAGGAAGCTGATCCGGAGAGGATTTTCCTCCTGCATGGTGAAGAGACACAGCAGTTTGCCTTCAAGGATACTGTTGAAAAAGACGGCTACAATAATGTTGAAGTACCTGAAAGAGGTGATTCATTTGTTGTCTGAACGCATAAAGACGGAACTCAAACTATTCAGGTCATTCCTTGTAATGGACAGGAATTGCAGTGAGAATACATCGGACAGCTATCTGTCTGATACAGAACAATTTGCCAGATATATTGCTGCAAACAACGGGAATATACATAAGATATCAAGCAGTGACATAGATGAATATATGGCTGAGATGCGCAGAGAGAATATATCACCGTCTTCATGTTCAAGAAAATTGTCTGCAATACGCAATTTCTACATCTTCCTCATGACAGAGAATATCGTGGACATGAATCCTGCAGAGAAAGTGGATTTGCCGAAACTGAAGAGGAGGATACCTGAAATCCTAACACAGGATGAGGTGTTCAGAATACTTGATTCAACAGAGGGCTCAGACAAGTTTTCAATCAGAGACAGGGCTATTTTGGAAACACTCTATGCCTGCGGATTGAGGGTAACGGAATTATGCGATCTTCAGACAGGCAGTATTGATATGAAAGAACAGTTTGTCCGTGTAAGGGGCAAAGGAATGAAAGAGAGAATAGTGCCTCTGGGCAGCTCTGCTATACTGTCCATTGAAAATTATATAGCCAAAGCGAGGGGGCTCTTCCCCGACAAGTCAAGTTCTTACCTCTTTCTCAATAAGAATGGTAAAGGTCTCTCCCGAATGGGTATTCTCAATATTGTCAAGAAGTATGCTGCAATTGCAGGAATAAAAAAGAAGGTGTATCCACATCTGTTCAGGCATTCATTCGCATCCCATCTTCTGGAAGGCGGAGCTGACCTGAGGAGTGTTCAGGAGATGCTCGGGCATTCCAGCATTATGACAACAGAGATATACACACATGTTAACAGGGAATATTTATTAAATATTTACGAGAAATTTCATCCTCGCCATTAAGGGGGCAATATGTTTTTCAGAAAGAATTCTGATGATAAAGACAAGAAGGATAAAGACAAGAAGAAGAATGAAGACAAGAAGAAAAAGATTGTCAAGAAGAAGAGAAGGAAGAAGGTCAGAATAAAGAAAAACAAGGATAATAGCAGTAATTCAAAGAAGGATAAGCTGAAGGCATTAAGGGGTATTGTAGAAGATACGGAAAAGGGAAAAGAAGAAGAGTTACAAGAAGAAGAACCGCATGAGGAAGAGGATATTGCCGGCGACTTGACTGATATGCTGGATATTATGGAAGAAGAAACGTACAACGAGGAAGAAGATGAAACGTACAACGTACAACGTACAACGTATAACGAAGAAGAAAAAGAGTTACAAGATACAGGTTCCAAGTTACAAGAGGAAGA
>JAXHVG010000166.1:0-7526 GCA_034189245.1 Caldifarciminota bacterium | reverse complement strand
GTTGACAGTGCGGGAATTATTATCAAGGTATTTCCTGCACTGTCAACAACAATCATTCTCTGGTATTCTACTGATACAAGGAGTATTGCACTGTCTCCTCCGGCTGCTCTGCATCTTGAAAATGCAGATGCCATATCACTCATAAAGCCACTGTCATTGAAGAAATCAAATGAATCGCTTATCTCATTATTATTAGCATTGAAGAATCTTTTTCCTGACTGAGACAGAACATATGTGCAAACTGAATTGAACAGTCCGCCTGTATCTGTTATTGATATGATAATGCCCGGACAGAGAGGCGGATTGACACTGCTTATAGAAGCATTAACAGGATAACCGTAAATGCTCACAGCAGTCTGCGGTATGAGTAAGACGCATATCAAGAGTATAGAGAAAACAAATATAATTATCTTCATTGATTCTCCGTCAATTTAACATATTCTCTACAAGTATTTTAATGCCAATGATAATAAGCACAAGACCGCCGGCCCTCTCTGCATAATGGCCGATACTCTTTGTAATTCTTCTCCCTACAAGAAAGCCTGCAATACACATAAGAGCAGTTACTCCGCCTATAATGAGCACAGGCAGGACTATGCCTGTACCCAGAAGCCCCAGACTGACACCTGTCATAAAAGCATCAATGCTTGTCGCAATTGCCAGGCCTGTAAGTATGAGAAAACTGTTTATGTCTATTGGTTCCCTTTCCTCTGTCAAACTCTGATGAATCATCTTTATTCCCAGAAGTACCAGGATGATGAATGCAAAATAGGGACCCCATGAATTCACTATTTCCACTACTGTATATGCAAGACTGTAACCGATAAGGGGCATGACTGCCTGGAATATGCCAAAGAGCAGTCCGAGTTTCAGACTGTTCCGCTTTCTCAAATCACTGCCTGAAATCCCGGCTGTAAGGGAGACGGCAAATGCATCTGCTCCCAGTCCGGCTCCAATGAATATCATTGTAAGAATACTCATATTATATATGCCTGTTCCTGAAAAAGAGTGATACAAGGAATACTGCAAAGAGTATCAGTACAATAGAGGCACCTGTAGGCAGATCAAAATAGTATGATAGGAAGAAGCCGCTTACTGATGATATAAGCGATATGACAACAGATACTATTATTGTGGGTTTCAGTTTTCTTATGAAATTGAGTGCTGTGAGTCCCGGCAATATCAACTGGGCAGTTATAAGAACAATACCTATTATCTTCACAGATACTACAATATTCAGTGCAAGAATCCCGATAAAAGTGTAATAGAGCGGTTTGACCGGAATACCGTATATGAGCGATAATTCCTCATTGTATGCAATATAAAATAGTTCCTTGAAGAAAATAATAATAAATATCAGATTTATGATAAAGAGGGCAGAGAGCCAGTAGATATCAATATGTCTTACAAGCAGTATATTACCGAACAGATATCCTGCAATATCCACATTGACATTTGAATTAACAGATATCAGTATTATACCCAATGCCATGGAAACGGAGAGGAAGACAGTTGTAATATTCGCCTCTTCAAGACTGAATCTCCTGGAGACAAATCCTATAATGAGTGCTATTATCAATACGAAGATAAGGGTCGGAGCATTGAGCCCAATACCCAGAAGTAATGCCAGTGCAATGCCTGCAAATGAGATGTGGGCAAATGCCTCAGACATATATGAAATTTTCTTGAGGGCTACAAATGGCGATATCAATGCTGTTGAACCGGCAGAGAGTATAGCTCCGATGAAGGCGATTCTGAGGAATGAGACAGATAAAACATCAAACAATCAGTACTCCTTATGAATCAGTTTAACCACATCACCGTATGTTTCCTTGATAATATCGGCATTGACAAGCTGAGCCTCTCTGTGACAGTGGAGCTGCCTGTTCAGGCAGATAACCTGTTTACTGTACTCCATAACAGTTCCTATATCATGCGATATCAGTATTATTGTTTTACCTTCTTCATTGAGGTCCTTGAGGAGTGAATAGAACTGTGTTATTTTCTGTTTGTCCACCCCGGCTTCAGGTTCATCAAGGAACAGGTAATTGCTCTGTGATACAAGAGCCCGTGCAATATACATTCTCTGCAGCTCCCCGCCGGAGAGAGAACCTATCATATGATCCTTCAAATCAATCAAATTGACATAATCAAGTGCCTTGCGGGCATTTTCTCTGTCTTCATCCGTAAAATTGCGGAATAATCCCCTCTTGCCTGCAAGTCCCATAAGGCATATCTCCATAACTGTTGCAGGAAACAGTCTGTCAAACTCCTCCCTCTGAGGGAGATAACCGATAACATTCTCAGTGAGCCACTTCCTGTTATTTACTCCATTGATTGTCACTGTCCCGGAATAATCATTGATAAGCCCCAGTATGATCTTTATCAGAGTGGATTTGCCCGCACCATTGGGTCCCAGAACAGCTGCAAATTCATTGTCCTCAATTGTGAGATTGATATCCTTGAGTATGTGTTTATTGCCTGCATAATAATTGACATTATTCACTTCTATCATCAGTAATGCCCTTTTCTATCATAGACCAGTTATACATGAGCAATTGGCTGATTGAATGTATCTCATCAATATTACCCAGCGGATCCATTTCATAGACATCTACACCCAGTTCAGAAGCAATAATGTCAGCTGACTTGCTGTTGAGCTGAGGTTCTGAATACACTGCTTCTATATGCTTCAACCGGGCTTGGTCAATAAGTTTCACAAGATGGCCCGGAGATGGCTCTCTGCCGGGAACTTCCTCTATGGTTCCGGCTGCTGTGATATCATACTGCTCAAGGAAATAATGGAAAGAATTGTGGAATGTTATGATTTCAATACTGTCATGGTCCGCTCTCTGAAATCTTATTATACTGTCCGTTTTCATGAGAGAATCAAGAAAAAGCTCATAATTCTCTTCATAGTACAATGCATTGGCACTGTCAATTTTGACAAGTGCATTCTTCACAATAAGGGCAGCACTCTTGAGATTATCAACAGAGAGCCAGATATGGGGATTGATATCACTGTCCCCATACAGTGAATCACCTATAATGACAGCCCGCCTGTCATTTTTCAGCTTGTTTATAAGATTCTCCTCCAGATGAAGACCATTGAGTATAATGAGTTTTGCATTGGACATCATCCGTATATCCGAGGGTTTTGGAGAATATGTGTGGGGTGAAGAATATTCGGGAAGAATATTCTTCACTGTTATTTGACTGCCTGCAATACTGCTCGTGATAAAATAATACGGTTTTATACTTGTCAGTACATCAGCATCTGACGGAAAGATAAATATAGAAAATAATAAGCTGATCAGTATGAGAATATGTTTTTTCATGATATATCCCGCAGTAATGCTAATGAATACTACTCTTCCTGCTCTTCCCCTTCAGGCTCATGCTCTTCAACGAATTTCTTAATATCATCAATGTTCTGTAGTACAAGCCGTGCCTTGGACAGGCCGAATGAGAACGGGAATCTGTCATCCTCGCTTCTCTTCAGTATAATAACGGGATTGCCCCTGTATTCTGATGTTTCTGCAGGCATTATTCCTCCTTTATGATTATAATATATAATAATATAAAAATAATGAGGCAAGTCAATACCTAAATTATATTGTGTATTGAATAAGCACATGATTTACATATAATATCTTTATGAAGAAATTTGCATTAGTAATACTGACAATTCTACTACTGTCTCAGGCATGTTCCCTGACAGAAGAACCCCGGTATGACACTGTTACAATCAGGAGCAATGTTTTTGAAGATTACAATTTATATTTTTCTTCCAATACCATAGTGTCCGACAGTACTGTTCATGTACTTATTGTCACAGATGGCGATACAAGGACAGAGGATGTTATACATTATGCATCTCTCTACCTGGATAATTATCTTGTGGTGGGTATCGGATATCCTGATGACAACAGAAGGGTAATGGATTTTACTCCCTGCTCAGATTGCCTTCATTTTACGGAAAGCGGAGGAGCAGATAGATTTATATCGTTTATTCTGCAGATGGTTCTTCCGCGGGCTGATTCTGTGCTGCAGTATAGATGCGGACAGATACCTGTAAATACAAAAAGAACAATTGTCGGGCACTCCCTGGGGGGACTATTCTCAACATATATGCTATTCGCCTCTATCAGTTCTAATCCATTTGACTGTGCTGTTGCTCTTTCCCCTGCACTGTACTGGGATTCACAGATCATCTTTTTTTATGAAAATGAATATGCTCGGTTTAATGATTCACTTAACAGCTTCCTCTATATGTCAATCGGCGAACTGGAGACAGACGGCATGACTGCATGTGTAAAAGCAATGGAGGAGAGGCTCAGTGATAGGGACTATACAGGATTCAATGCTGTATTTGACTATTTCCCTTCCCAGACACATATGTCAGCATTCCACCAGGGTATTGAGAATGCCATGAAAATGATAAGGGACAGTTTATGAAGAGATTATTGCTGATTGGAATTATTCTCATATTCATAGGGATTAGTGCTCAAAGCAACTGGGATTATCCGGACAATAGATTTAATGCAGGCATTATGATAACCAATCCCATAGCAGAGACATTTGCAAGAGGCGGATACGGTCGGATCGGACTATCAGTATTTGCCGAATACAGGGTATACAAACATCTTTCTCTTTCACTCTATCAGTCAGCTGCATTCTTGAATACCCCCCTGTTCTTCAATGCAAGAGCCAATTATAATGAACTGTTCAGCGGAGTAACAATAAACCGGGATATTACCTCACTGACTCTCATTGGAGCAGGAGCCCAGGTATATCTTCTTGACGGATTCCAGTTTATCTATTATGCAGCAGGTCCGGGATATAAGAATTATTCCAATACATTAATCAATGAGCAGTATGATTTGAATACTACATATGAGGCATCCAATGTATATTTCTCACATGGCATAATGATAGGCGGCAGGAACAGGATTAGTGATTTGATGGATTTCACTATTCATTATTATCATTCTTTCCACAATATACTGGATTCATTCCTCAGTGCAGGCATTCTACTGAAATTTTTATAAACAGGATATCTCTGTGTAAATCATGCAGAATTTCAATTCACTTGACTGAAAATCATATCAATCTATTATATATAGTATGAAATATTTCTATGTAATAAGTATCATAATTATTCTCATATCCGGCTGCAGCCGTCCTGAAAGCATTGATATTTATACATTGAAGGGTCCCACGGGCATGGCAATGTCATTTATGATGGAGAATCATAAGAGTATTGCAGGTAAAACCATTGATTATCACATAGTGGACAGTCCCCTGAGAGTAAAGGCCGCTGTACTGGATAATTCAGCTGAAATTGCTGCAATGCCTCTTAATCTCGCTTCCATTATCTTCAATACACACGGCAATATTAAACTCCTCACTGTCAATACACTGGGAGTGCTCTATATTGTAGGGAATGATACTGCCATTAATTCCATTGATGATCTGAAAAACAGGAAAATACTTGTTACGGCAAAGGGCAGCACACCTGAAATACTCCTGAGGATACTGCTTTCAGAACACGGTATAGATCCTGAGAGGGATGCAGAAATAATTTACAAATACAAGACCCACTCTGCTGCATCAGCTGCACTACTTGCAGGTATTGCGGAAACAGCTCTTATTCCTGAGCCATTTGTCACTTTAATAAAGAGCAGGAATGAGTCACTCAAACAGCTTATTGATATCAGTGCAGTGTGGGATTCCATCCATCAGGATACACTGATGCTCATACAGGGCGTAATGACAGTGAGGAATGATTTTATTGAAGACAACAGGGATTTCATTGATTCATTCCTATTATACTATGACAATGCAGTTGATTTTGCCAATACTCAGTATGACAGTGCCAATTCACTGTACAGTAAATTCAGTATTCTTCCTGATGATATTAAGCCTGATTCGGGATTTGCAGGACGATGCAGTATGGTCAATATGCCTGCAGACAGCTTCAGGGATGAGATACTGAAATATCTGCAGTTTATTCATAATTATGATGAGAGATGGTCTGGAGGGACTGTACCGGGCAATGAATTTTTTATCAGCAGATAAATGGAAACGCATAGCAGGTATAGCAGTCATTGTTCTGATATGGCAGACAGCAGCACTTATTGTTTCCAATATATACATAATCCCCTCTCCTGCAGGTGTCTTGAGGGCAGTTATCAGTATAGCCGGTACGTATTCTTTCTATAAGACAGTATTTATAACCCTCTTCAGGACAATCATTGCATTTGCCTGCTCTTTGATTCTTGCAGCAGCCACTGCACTGCTTATGCACACCACTTCACTGCTCAGACCTGTACTGGGTCCAATGGTAATTTTCCTCAGATCAATGCCTGTCATATCCATTATACTCATTGCACTTATCTGGTTTGGTGCTGACATAGTTCCTGTGTTCATAGGCATACTCATAATGTATCCGATAATAACCATCAATATTCTTGATGGTATAAATGCAACGGACAATAGACTCATTGAAATGGCGGAACTCTACAGATTGGGTTCAATGCGCAAGATCCGTGACATATATATACCATCATCCCTTCCTTTTGTTTTCAATGGTGTTTCACATGGAATCGGCATGGGTTTCAAGGGAATAATTGCAGCAGAGGTGCTTGCTTTGCCTGCACTGGGTATTGGCACACTGATGGATAATGCGAGGGTCTATATCATGACAGACAAGCTGTTTGCATGGACATTCACAGCCCTTGTCATTGCATATATCATTGAGAGGACACTCAGGGCTCTGGAGAGAAGAACGGTTTTCTGGAGGGGCAGATGACACTGACAGTATCGCGTCTGAACAAAACATTCGGCAGCAATGATATATTCAGGAATTTCAGTATTGAGTTTGCTGAAAACAGTATAAACTGCATACTTGGCCCATCAGGATGCGGCAAAACAACACTACTCAATATTATTGCAGGTATTGACAATGACTTTTCAGGCAGTGTTGAGGAATCAGAAAGTATTGCCTACATTTTTCAGGAGCCCCGTCTCCTCAAATGGAGGACAACAGGAGAGAATATAATACTCAATTCAGGCAATATAGACCTTGCAGAGAGGATTACAGATATGAGCGGATTGTCCGATAAATGGGATAATTACCCATTTGAATTAAGCGGGGGCATGAAACAGAGGATCAATATTGCCAGAGCATTCACATCAAATTCTGATGTACTGCTGATGGATGAACCCTTCAAATCACTGGACTATATACTGAAGAACAAGTTGATTGACATATTTCTGACTCTACTTGAGGAGTATCCCAAAACCGTAATATTTGTCACGCATAATATTGAAGAAGCTTCAATGCTCGCCGAGCAGCTCTTCATATTTTCATACAGCCCTATTGCATCTGCTGTGCAGATAAGCTTTGATTCACATCAGCCGGATATTATGACTGAAAGAATTAATACAATAAAAGAATATCTCAGCACGGAGCTTTAATCTATCATTGTCTTTATTGCATCAATAAGCTCTCTGCTTCTGAA
>JAXHVG010000165.1:0-6169 GCA_034189245.1 Caldifarciminota bacterium | reverse complement strand
AATTCAAATGTTGCTGTTGAAAAATTCCTGAAATTTTTTATACTTAGAGTTATCAGTTTCATATAAAGGAATTTAACATAATTAAATAATATTTCAATAAGGATGGTCAAGATGACAAATATGGATCAAATGAAGGATGACTTCACAATTACACAATGGGCGGATATAAAGCCGTATCTGGATGAAATACTTGAGGCAGATATCTCGTCAGGCAAAGAGCTGGAAGAACTGATAAGAATGAGCGGTATGGTATATGAGAAATTGGAGGAGGATTATGCCTGGACATATATCCATATGACAACAGACACGGAGAATGAGGAATACAGGAAGGCATACAGTAATTTCACTCAGAATATTCTGCCTGAATACGAGAGGACTGTTCACAGGATCAACAAGAAATTTGTAGGTTCAGAGTACTTTGACAGTATGTCGGATGAGATGGAGCAGATCAGGAAGAAAATAAAACTCTCCATTGAACTCTTCAGGGAAGAGAATGTGGAGTTAAGGAAGAAGATATCGGAGATAACAACTGAGTATCAGCGTCTTGTCGGCAGTTTGACAACCGAGTTCCGGGGTGAAGAATACACAATAAATCAGATGGCGAAATTCCTCAAGGACAAAGACAGACAGACACGGAAAGAAGCATATGACAAGGTTGTAGAAGCCCGACTCTCAATAAGAGACAATGTCAATGAGATATTTGACAGGCTGATACCCTTGAGACAGGAACTGGCGAAGAATGCCGGTTTTGATAATTACAGGGATTTCCGTTTCAAGGAACTGCAGAGAACTGATTACAGTGTTGAGGACTGCAGACAGTTTCATGATTCCGTGAAAGAGGCCTGTATACCTGTCTATGAAAAACTCCTTGAGGAGAAGAAGCGTATGCTGGGTATTGATACAATGTTTCCGTATGACAAGGCTGCACCTGCTGAAAGTGAAAAAAAGCTCAAACCATTTGAAGATGTTGATGAATTTGTTGCCAAATCGGTAAAAGTATTCACAAAGGTCAAACCCCGTTTCGGGGAGATACTTGCAGACATACACAAATCAGGCAATATGGATCTGGAGAACAGGAAGGGCAAGGCACCCGGAGGCTATAATTATCCCCTTCTCAAGACAGGAATGCCCTTTATATTTATGAATGCAGTAAAGATGCACTCGGATATGAGAACACTGATGCATGAAGGGGGACATGGCATTCATGCAGTTCTGACAAGAGAGCAATTCCCATTCTACTATAAGTCCACGCCATCAGAGGTCGCGGAACTTGCCAGTATGTCAATGGAGCTCCTGACAATGGATCACTGGGATGAATTCTATAAGGATGAAGATGAATTGAAGCAGGCGAAGCGCGAGCAGCTTGAAGGCATAATAAAGATATTCCCCTGGATTGCACTTGTTGATAAATTCCAGCACTGGGTCTATGAGAATAAGGATCATACACCCCAGCAGCGTGCTGAAGCATTCAAGGACATGATGCTTCAATTTGGTGAATCTTTCTTTGACTGGAGTGATTATGATGAATACATGAAAAATGTGTGGCAGAAGCAGATACACATCATTGAAATGCCTTTCTACTATATTGAATACGGCATAGCACAGCTCGGAGCACTGCAGATATGGAAGAATTCCAAGGAAGACAAGAAGAAGGCTATTGAACAGTATCTCAATGCCCTGAAACTAGGGTCATCACGTTCAATACCTGAGATTTATGAAACAGCAGGCATTAAATTTGATTTCTCCGGGGAAAATATAAGCAATCTTATGGAATTCACATTTGATGAGTACAGCAAACTGCTCTGATTATTGACATTAAGCCGATTATATGCAATATTAGATATATGAATGCAGATACACTGCTTTTTATTTTGAATATACTCCTTACAGGATTACTCATAGGTCTTGAATTCTATTTCAGGAAATTCAAGACAGACAGGATCAAGATAGTATCGGCCCTTGTTATTGCACTGCTTTCACTCTTCATAATCATTGCCTTCATAGGTTTTGATACGGATTCTGTTTCCTACAATTCTGTCAGAAGCAATGGTGCCGGTCTTATCGGTTTTTATATTGCATACTACACATTCCGGGTACTGGGTTATACTGCTTACTTTCTGCCCCTTCTGCTTTCATATTCAGCATTGGGACTTATCCTGGAATTTGAAAGAAAATATTTCCCTTCACTCTATTCATTGATTATCATTACAGTCATACCGCCCCTCACCGGTGTCTTTACCCGCAGCAATGCTTCAGGGATTTACGGAAGTGCTGTTTCGGATTTTCTGCTCCGTTATCTCGGCAATGCCGGTCTGACACTTGTGCTGATATTCATGCTTCTTATTGCATCATTCGTATTCACAGATCTGTTTGCCCTTGTCAAGATACTGATAAGCGTAATAAAGAAACAATCGTTCTACCTCTTGAAAAAGGCATCAAGCCCCAAACCGAAGAGGAAAAAGAAGAAGAGGAAAAAAGACAAAGCGCCTGTTGATACAAAAAGCTCTTCAAAGGATAAAACCCCCGAGAAGAAGGATAAACCAAAAGCAAAGGTTAATATTAAAACAGGTTATGATAAGGAGATAGATTACTCAAGATTCCTTGATGATAATTTCAAGAAGCGATTCCTTGATATTCTGGACGATCCGCCTGATACAACAATCAGTGCTGACAAAGAGAAGATCAATGAGAAAATAGAGATACTGGAAGAGAAGCTCCGTTCATTTAATGTGGACGGCAAGGTCAGTAATGTTAATATAGGGCCTGTTATCACCACATATGAATTTGAACCCTCTCCCGGAGTAAAGGTCAACAAGATAACATCCCTTGCAGATGACCTTGCACTCGCAATGAAAGCAAAATCAATAAGGATACTGGGGCATATTCCGGGAAAATCAGCTGTGGGCATTGAAATCCCGAACAGGAAGCGGCTCTATGTGTACCTCAAGAATCTTATCACTGACAGGGATTTCCTTGAGAGGAATGATTCCACTGCTGTGTGCATTGGCAGGAATACGGAGAATGTGCCTGTATTTGAGAATATATCCGATATGCCGCATCTGCTTATTGCAGGTACAACGGGAAGCGGGAAATCAGTGTGCATCAATTCCCTTATTACATCCATTCTGTTCAGGACACAGCCTGAACAGGTAAGATTCCTCATGGTTGACCCAAAAAGAATAGAGCTCTCCATATATAACGGCATACCCCATCTTGAGAGGCCTGTAATTACGGATTCAAAAGAAGCCATTATAATGCTCAAGGAATTATCTGAATGGATGGATATACGCTATAAGGAATTTGCCAAGCTCAATGTGAGGAATATTGAGGAATACAATAAAAAGAGCAGCAGTAAAAAACCTTATATTGTTGTGATTATTGATGAGATGGCCGATCTGATGATGACAGCATCCAAAGAGATAGAGCATCATGTGACACGGCTTGCTCAAATGTCAAGGGCTGTGGGTATACACCTGATACTTGCTACACAGAGGCCTTCTGTAAATATTATCACAGGTTCAATAAAAGCAAATTTTCCCATAAGAATCTCTTTCAAGGTTCCTTCAAAGGCAGATTCAAAGACCATACTGGATACTGTCGGTGCAGAGAAACTGCTCGGCAAGGGTGATATGCTGTTCATCCCGCCCCAGAGAGGCAGTGCAGTAAGGGCTCACGGTGCATTCATCAGAACTGATGAGGTCAGTAATATTGTCAATCTCTGGGCTCTTGAGTACATGAAGGATCTGTTCAGGGATATGGTCAAGGACCCCGGCAAACTTGCTGAACTGGTAATTGAGAATGAACTGATACAGAATATTGCCAATTATGACAATACTCCCGGTTCAAAGGAAAGGGTACAGCAATTTGTTGATATGTATGCAGAGGAGCTTGAGATTGACTCCGGGGAACTGGATGCATTATTAAGCGGTATTATCTATCATATCCCCATTGAGGAATCCAAAATCACGGAGGAATTACGCAATAATCCCAATGGGCAGCAGAGTGCTGACAATGAGAGGGATGAACTGTATGAGGATGCCAAGGAATATGTAATAATGAAGAATAAAGCATCCACATCAATGCTTCAGAGGCATTTCGGCATTGGATATCCCAGGGCTGCCAGAATCATTGAGCATCTTGAGGAGGATAATGTCATAGGCCCTCAGAATGGTTCCAAGCCGAGAGAGGTTTTTTATGATAATCCGTAAAACACTGACTGTCTTGATACTCTGTGTAATACTCCTGTCATTCATCTTCAGCTCATCACTGAGTGTTAAGGGAATGATCAAGGAATGCACAGACACAGACAATGTGTGCTCTGTTGATTTTATCTCACTTGATGCAGTTTCCGGGAGTGATACCTGTTATATGACAATTAACAGTGGAATGCCTGATACCGGTGACTGCAGGGAGATGAAAATAATAGGGTATATATTGAAATCCTGCACACTCATTGCAATGGATTACACTGACACATCTGTAATTTCTGAGGGGGATACACTGAATTTTGATTCAACAGGTCTTAAAAGTATTATGCTCCTCTGTGACAGTACCATGTACGAATTCATTGTCACTGATTTTCATCTCAATTATTCTGATTCCTCCTGCGCCCCAGAATAATATCAAGCAATATGAAGTGAGCCATAACATAAATTATCTTGAATACAATAATAGAAAAATACCTCATTACAAGATACCTGTAGAATATCTGATTGGCATCAGTGTCAAATTTGATTATCAGCAGCACAGCCCCGTTAAGTGCTATTACAGGGATGAACAGCTGAAGCAGGTCATTCAATTCACTGATATCAGCATCCGGATGTTTAATTGAATACATATAGTAGAGGAATAGATAAATATGCACAAAGAGTATATCCATTGTCATGATACGCATTTCAATATTGTATGTGAGAACAGACATACCTGAGGACACTGTTCTGAATGCAAAGAAAAATATGATAAATACCATCAGTGACTGAAAGAGTCCTGTAACAAATGATGCTCTTGAGAGATACTCCCTGCTATTGTCTTCTATTGCCCTGTAGAAAAGCACTGATAAAATAATCAGAGAAACAATGAATGCTATGATATCAATGAAATTCATTCTTCAGCCTTTTCAATGCCTATAATCTTCATATCCTTGACTGTGTCACCTGCAGTTTTGCCCTCCATATCCTTTGCCAGTGGCGAGAGATAGGATATAATGCCCTTATCTGAGTCAGCATCAAATGGACCCAGTATAGTAAACTCCTTTATACTTCCTGTTTTCTTATTCTCCAGTATTACCCTTGTTCCAATACCGGCATTCTCCGGATTGACTTCCTCAAAATCAATAGGCTGTACCATAGCAAGTTCTTTCTGCATTCCCTCTGCCCTTGATGAGAAAAAACCGTACTGCTCTCTGGATGATTTATACTCAGCATTCTCACTGAGATCACCATGTGAAGCAGCCTCCTTGATCTTGGAAGATAATTCAGGCAGTATAATATCCGTTATCTCCTTCAGTTCATTCTGCTTTCGCCCTATTGACTGCTTTGTGGAATAGAGATACTCAATCTTTGAAATCTCCCTGAATTCGGGATATTTCATGTAAACAGCCTTCCTCACTTCATCCTTTCTGTAATCATTGAGCAGTCCGGATTTCATGAATGCGTCAAAGAGCTGCCTGAACTCCGCCTTATCCATTGTCTCCATTAATTTGAGAAACCTTGATGATTTGGAGAAGAGGAATTTCCGGACAAAATTGAGGAAAGGATCACTCCGCTTCTTCATGCCGAGTGTGCCTGCAATCTCCATTGCCTTGATATAAATATGCTTTTGGGGAAATGGGAGCAGACTGTCATCCATGTGGTAATTGAGATACCATTTGAGATAATTTAAATCCCTCCCGATCCTCAGTCCGTCAGATGCTTTACTGAGTATCTTGCCCTTTGTCACACTGTCACTGTTCTGATAGATATGCTCTATCTGCCTGTGGTCAATTGCATCCGGTAATTGATAATTACTGTCTGAAGCTGCTTTGAGTATAATAAGCCTCTTGATGAAATCTTCATCTCTGAACAGTTCAATATCATACTTGGATGCATTTTCAATATGCTGCCTGTCACCGGAAAGAAGATAGAGTATCTCCTCCTTTACAGGTGTATCCAGGTTCTGCGCAAAGTCCCTG
>JAXHVG010000164.1:0-4316 GCA_034189245.1 Caldifarciminota bacterium | reverse complement strand
ATTGAGATACCGTATTTCACTGTCACTTGTCAGACGTCCGGATAGAATGATATTATTGATATTGGGAACATTAACATTATCTGTCATATTACCCCCTGATCCTCTTTATGAATTTCCTCCAGATGGATTCATCCAGTTTCATCTCCTCTGATATCTTATCAAGTTTCACAGGGTCAATTTCAAATGTTATCAAGGCATAATGCCCCTGTTTTGTCTTGTTAATCTCATGGGCAAGCTTCTGTATTCCCCTGTCTTTCTTATCCATAACCTTTCCGTTTTCTTCATTTATCCACTTTTCAATCATTGACATCTTATTATTTACAGCATCATCCTTCAATGAGGGGTCAAGTATGATAATCATTTCATATTTATTCAATTTATCCTCCTATTAGTGATTTAATATACAGAATTGAATTATTATCGGAGCTATCACGAGAGCAATTATTGACATCAGTTTTATCAGAATATTTATTGACGGTCCTATTGTGTCCTTAAGGGGATCACCGACAGTATCTCCGACAATAGCTGCTCTGTGTGCATCAGTATTCTTGCCGCCGACATTGCCCTCTTCAATATATTTTTTAGCATTGTCCATTGCAGCCCCCGAATTGGCTGTCTGAATACCGAGCTGCACGCCTGTAATGAGAGATCCTATAAGTACACCGGCAAGTGTAATGGGGCCGAATATAAATCCCACTGCAACAGGTGTAAGCAATGCAAGAAGACCGGGTCCCAGCATATATTTAATAGCACCGTCTGCTGCTATCTCCACGCATTTTTCGGTTTCCGGTTCTGCGGTTCCTTCCATAAGCCCCGCAATATCCCTGAACTGTCTTCTCACTTCAGCGATTATTTTGAAGGCAACCTTGCCCACACCGCCTGCAAGCAGTGAGGACATGAAATACGGTATCATTCCTCCAAAGAGCAGCCCCCCTATAAAATAAGGGTCTGTTATTATATTGGAGAACAGATTGACAGCACTGTCTGATGCTCCGCCATTACTGTTTAATACAGTTGTTATATAGGCTGTAATAAGGCCCAGAGCGGCAAATGCCGCAGAACCGATTGCAAAACCCTTGCCGATTGCAGCTGTCGTATTGCCGACTGAGTCAAGCTCATCAGTGATTTCTCTTACATTCTTATCCTGATGTGACATCTCTGCTATACCGCCTGCATTATCTACTACAGGCCCGTATGAATCAACAGCAAGTGTGATGCCGAGTGTTGAAAGCATACCGAGTGCTGCAAGAGCAATACCGTACATGCCCGCTGCTTCAAAACCCGCTATCATGGCAATGACAATTGCAGAAACGGGTATCATGGTGGACTTCATGCCTAATGCGAGACCATTCACAACAACAATAGCCGGACCGCTCTCAGCTGATTCAGCGAGTTCCCGTACAGGTCTGTATTTACTGGAAGAATAGTATTCACTGACAAATGCAATTATAAGGCCTGCTGCAAGACCCGATACAATTGCATAGAAAGGAGCCATCTTGTTTATAAATCCTTCATAATTTATATCAGCAATATTTATTGCAATAAATGAACCTATTATCATTAATGCAGAAGCCAGATAAACACCTGAATTGAGAAGATTCTGCGGTTTCTTTATGAGACCGAGCAATACCCATATAACTCCTGCAATTGAAGCAAAGAGACCAATGCTTGCCAGAAGAAGGGGCAGTGCAACTAGTTTCTGCGCTAATTGACCGGCATTAGTTAATGATACAATGTTGCCGACTGTAACACCAATTGCCATTGTGGCAATTATTGATTCAACATAAGACTCCATCAGATCCGCACCGAGACCTGCTGTATCCCCCACATTGTCACCCACATTGTCAGCAATTACAGCTGCATTGCGCGGGTCATCCTCAGGAATGCCTGCCTCTACCTTGCCTACCAGATCAGCTCCCATATCAGCTGCTTTCGTATATATGCCGCCTCCTGCCCTGGCGAAAAGAGCAAGCAGTGATGCACCCATGGCATAACCATTCAATACCTGGGGAGAACCCTTGTATATCAAAAACAGTACTGTGAGTCCCATGAGTGAAATTGAACTTATTGTAAGACCGGTCGTTGCTCCTGCTGTAAAGGAGAGGCGTATAGCCGGTATGAGTCCTCTTGAGGCAGCCTCTGTTGTCCTGCCGTTTGCCCTTGTACCGACCCACATGGCGATATATCCTGCCAGTCCTGAAACAACAGCGCCAAAAACAAATGCAATAGCTGTCCTGTAGTCAATACCAATACTGCTGTTTATAAACGGCGCAATGACTATAACAATGGTTATTATGATAACCACAACGGATACATACATGTATTCGCGTTTCATAAATGCAGTGGCACCCTTCTGAATCAGCATTGACAGCTCTTTCACCTTGTCATCGCCCTGGTCCTGCTTCAGCATATTTATTACAAGTATGCTGACAAAGACCAAGCCTGACAATGAGGCTGCAATTGACATCATTATCTCATTCATCAATTCTCCTTTGATTGATCAGGTTCATTGCATAATCCATATCATGCTTAATTATCAAATCTACTGCATCTGAAGCATCCTCTATTATATGCTTCAATCTGTTCTTATCATCAAATTCACTCAGTACAAAATCAACTGCATCATCACTGTCCGGAGGTCCGGTGCCGATTCTCAGTCTCGGAATCTCATCTGTGCCGGTCATATCTATAATTGACATTAAACCCTTGTGACCCCCTGATGAGCCTTTTATCCTGAGCCGCATTTCCCCGAGTTTTATATGATAATCATCCATTACAATAAGCATGTCCTCGGGTCTCATGTCATAAAGATCTTCTATCTGCACTGCCGCAAAACCGCTTCTGTTCATATATGTTGTGGGTTTTACAAGCAGCACTTGCCGGGAATATTTCTCAAAAGAACAAAAAAAAACTTACCCTTGCCGGGTCTGAATGACAGACCGTTTTGATGCGCATACCGGTCTAATGCCATGAATCCTGCATTGTGGCGGGTCATTCGGTAGCGGGAACCGGGGTTCCCCAGACCGATAATGCTGATCATTCCTCTGTTTCTTCCTTATCCTCTGTCTTTTCAGCGCCCTCTTCACCTTCTTCTTCTTCTTCTTCTTCACCGATGAGTGCCGGTTCTGCAAGTTCCTCTCCTTCCTCTGTTTCCTCGGGGAATTCAAATTTCGGAGCTGTAATCGTTGCAATTGGCGTACTGCCATCTTCAAGTATTTCCCCCTCAGTGAACTCCAGATCAGAAATATGTATTGATTCACCGAGTTCTAAGTCAGTTACATCCACTTCAAGATGCTGAGGTATATTGACAGGGAGACATTTAATTGATACTTCCCTTATCATCTGTTCAAGCACTCCGCCTTCCTTGACACCTGCAGGTGAACCGATAAGCCTTATGGGCACATCAACCTTTATCTCCTCACCCTCATGAAGTATCTGAAAATCTATATGTGATATCCTGTATGTTCTCGGATTTCTCTGAATATCCTTGATGATTGTCATTTTTTTCTTATCATTAATGACAAGATTGATTATTGCATTCTCCTTGCCCATCTGATGAAACAGATGGATCAGATCTGTCTCTTTTGCTGCAAGTGAGACAGATTCCTCATGATATCCGTATGCAACACAGGGAATAAACTGTTTATTCCTCAGTACATTCAAATCATGCTTTGTTCCTTTTTCTCTCTGGTCAACTTGTAAATCAAATTGAAGCATAAATCCTCCTAATCAAATAATACACTGATGGATTGTTTTGAGTGAACTCTTTTAATGACATTAGCAAACAACTGGGCACAGGAGAGAAACTCTATTTTATCAATTTTCTTCTCATCTGCAATATTGACGCTGTTTGTCGTTATTAATCTGTCTATTGACGATTCTTTCATCTTTTCTACTGCATTACCCGAAAGTATTGAATGGGTTATTATGGCACTTATTTCCTTTGCACCACTCTCTTTCAGTGCATATGATGCTTTAGTAATTGTCCCGGCAGTATCAATAATATCATCAACCATAATGACATTTTTGTCTTCTACATTGCCTATCACATTCATTATACTCGCCTCATTCGGTTTTGAGCGCCTTTTATCAATAATTGCTATAGGCAATCCGCCGAGCTTATTGGCAAAACTCCTCGCTTTATTGACTCTCCCTGCATCAGGAGAAACAATTACAGAATTGTCTATATCAAAATGTTTTTTGATATAATCAATAAATATGGGAGATGAGTATAAATGATCTACAGGATAATTAAAGAAACCCTGTATCTGTTCAGCATGCAGCTCCAGTGTCATTAACCGTGTTGTACCTGCTGC
>JAXHVG010000163.1:0-2586 GCA_034189245.1 Caldifarciminota bacterium | reverse complement strand
ATCACTATATGTTCTGAATAAATATCACTTACAAATCATCAATATCATAATTTTACCTGTGAAGTCAATGTAAATCATATTATTTCAAACAATGAGTTGACACAGTTAACCACCGTCCCTTGAAGCAGAAGAATAATCAATCAATGAAAAAAGGAAAATGAAAGATGTAGGGGTTCAACAATTTGAACCCTAATACAATTTACCTCACGCACAACGGAAAACGAAAGAAATAAAACACCTGAGAGAATACAGGCAGATAAATAGATGAAAGTCTTGCTACATTGAAACATTGAGCTGGAGGCAGACAGCTGTTTTAAGATACAAATAGATTCTGGCTAAAACAGCCCTAAAATCTCTATAAGATAATATATAACTTCATTTACACAACATTCTGTCCAATTCCCGGGGACGGTCCTTGATATTTGCGCAAATTGACAAAAACAAAATTTTATAAGTGATTAAATAACTGCACTTAAAATGAGATCCACTGTAAGTTAATAAATAGCAATGCAAAAATCGCTTGAATTTCAAGGACCGTCCCCGGGATTTGGAAGTATGATTTGACAAAATTATGGAGCTATGGCATTGAGGATTTGATATTGTGTTTTTCCCATTCAATAAGGTGTTTCTTCAGTGAGGGGTCTGCGCCGAATCCCCCTGTATCACCATTTGATCTGATAACCCTGTGGCAGGGTATGACAAGCACAATGTCATTGGATGCACAGACAGTGCCTGCTGCCCTGTAAGCTCTAGGGTGACCGGATGACTCAGCAAGTTCCTTGTATGAAATCGTTTCACCGTATGGGATGCAGTGAATGGCTTTGAGCACGTCCCGGGTAAATTCAGTGCCTTTGAATGCAAAATCTATATCAAATGATTTCAGTTTGCCGGAGAAATATGCATCAAGCTGTTCTAAAATATATTTGCCGTATCCCACACCTTCTATGGCACTTCCGCAGGATGAGAATTCAGCGTGTATCAGCTGGCTATCATTGTATTCTATTGACACGGATATTGTATCCGTCACATAACGGGCTTTCAATTATCATCCTTATCATTATCTGAAAGATAATGATTGATATTGAGATTATTGATAATCCATCCTGTCGGTTCTTTCCATTCAAGAACAGCCAATCCGGCTGTATTTATTCTGATCCTCCAGAAAGCGGGAGCTTTCATGCGGGTTAATGCAGCAACAGCAATTTTAATGATTGTCCTGTGTGTAATAATCAGGACATTCCCACTGTGCCTGCTCCTTATAGTCTCAATACCGGTTATAACCCTTTTTTCAATATCTTTAATATTCTCCATCCCATTGATATGCAATTCCCGCGGATTGGTTATCCACGTGCGCCACTTACCGGGGTATTGCTCTTTGATAGAGGACTGTTTCCTGCCTTCCCATTGTCCCAGTTCAATATTATTGAATGCATCATTCACTTGATAATCAGCTCCGAGGATGTCAGTAACTTTCTCAGCTGTCTGTCTGGCTCTCTTGAGCGGGCTTGAATAAATGATTTCAAAATCCGTATCCTTGAGAAAGCTGCCTGCATTCTCTGCCTGAGAAATACCCTTTTCAGTGAGGGGATAATCCATTCTGCCCCTGAATCTGTTCTCTCTATTGCCCTCAGACTCACCGTGTCTGAGAAAATATATCCTCATCATTATCTCCTCTTAGTATCTGCGAATATGAAGTGATCTCCGGCTGGACAAAGAGGGCATCACGTATGAATCTGCCGTACCGTTTCTTCACAATGCGCTCATCAAGGAGATAGACAATACCCCTGTCTGTCTTCTTCCTTATAAGACGGCCTATACCCTGTTTCATTCTCAGCACTGCTGTAGGCAGTGTGTATTCCATAAAGGGGTTCTTGCCCTCCCGGGCTATTCTCTCATTCCTCTTCTTGATAACCGGGTCACTCGGTACTGCAAACGGCATCTTGAGCATGATGATAACCTCAAGCAGATCACCGGGAAGGTCCACTCCCTCCCAGAAACGGCTTGTGCCTATCAGTACACTCTCCTGAAAATTCTTGTACTTGTCCAGAATCAGGTCATAATTGCCATTCTTCTTCTGAAAGAAAATATCCTTGCCCCTCAGATGCTTCCTGATATAGGCTATCTGATCGTATGATGTTGTAAGGACAAGTGTCCTCTTTTTATGATTGCGCATATACTTTATGAACTGAACTGTCTTATTGAGGAATTCCTCATCATTGGGATTGCCCATTCCAGTAATGCACTTGACACTCATCTGCCTGTCCCAGTCAAATCCGGACTGATAGGTGTCTTCTATGAGCATCCTCTCTTCCTGATATATGCCTGTCTGTTTCTTGAAGAGCGAGAAATCATTATTGATGCCCAGTGTTGCTGAGATGAACAGTGCGGGATTCTCACTGTCTTTGAGCATTGTATCACTGAACAATTCACCTGTTTCAACAGGAACACCGGAAAGTATGATGTTCTTGCTTCTGTCTGTCTTGTAGTAGAAAGCATATTCCTCATTATCAGCATCAGTAACAACAACAAATGCCTCATAGAAGTAGGTGATCTTCTCATTGAGATATCTGATAAGATGAAATCTTT
>JAXHVG010000162.1:0-2261 GCA_034189245.1 Caldifarciminota bacterium | reverse complement strand
CGGCGGCAGGAAGAAGAACTCATTCCGCCTTAATTTCTCATACCCCTCAAAGGAAGATATCAGAAAGGGGGTTGACAGACTGGTGAAGGTTGTCAATGAGACATTAGGCTGATTTATATCAATCAGCATAAGATAATAAGAAAAGGGTCTCGGAAGAGACCCTTTTCTTATTGAAATACCCTGAAGACACACTATAATTAATAAAAAGGAGTGTCTATGTACAGAGATTATTTCGGACTTGAAGGCAGCCTTATATATCTGGATACTGCATCAACCGGTATTGTATCAATAAATGGTGCAAGGGCAGCAGAGGACATACTGGAAATAATGATGCTTAGAGGCAATTTGCCTTATGATGAGTACAATACACTTCTAAAAGAAACACGTATCAATGCTGCAGAACTGCTCAATGCAGGTGAGAATAATATCGGCATTATTCCCAATACAACAGCTGGTGTGAATATTGTTAAGCATACTTTCCCCGATATAAGGCATATCATAGTTTACGGAAGGGGATTTCCCTGTACAGGGGTGCCGTTTCTCTTTGACAAGAAATACAGGATGGAGATACAGTCATCGGATATGGATGTATTGAAGAAGAATCTTAAGGATTTCCACAGGGCTATTGTCTTTGTTGATCTGGTTGATTTTCTCACAGGTAAGAGACAGTCATTGCCCGAGATATGCAGGCTCGTTCATAAATATGACGGTATTATTGCAGTTGATGCAATTCAGGCACTGGGTTCTGTGCCTGTGGATATCAGTAAAAGTGAGGTGGATTTTCTCTTTGCAGGTTCAAGCAAATGGCTGATGGGTCCCCAGGGTTCAGGCATAATCTATATTGCCGATAATCACCTGAGAAAGACCGGAGAGAAATGCGCAGGATGGCTTTCTTTGGACTACAGCAATTTTGAGACCTTCAAGCAATTGCCTGATCCCCGCAATGAGGCATCGGTTGTTGAAAACGGTACACGGAATCTCATGGGGATTGCAATGATGAATGAGAACATCAAACTCCTTTTGGAGATAGGTATAGAGAGTGTCTATGAATATAATATGACCAATGCGCGTATTCTTCTGGCACAGCTTGAAATGATGGGGGAGGTATCACAGAGTATAAGGGATTTTGAGACACCTATACTGTCACTCAAATGCAGGAATTCAAAGAAACTGCTTCATTATCTTACTGACAGGAATATTATTGTCTCATACAGGAATGAATCAATAAGATTCTCCAATCATATCTACAATACAAGAGAAGATATAGAAGCAGCAGTGAATCTATTGAAGGAATACAGGATTTGAAAGAAAGCATCAGGCGTATTGTCATACTGGACAATCTGAGAAGCGGTTACAATACAGGCAGTATATACAGGACCGCCTGTTCATTCTCATTTACTGATATAATTCATGTAGGCACAACGCCTAATACAGAGAATGCTTCATTCAAAAAGGCATCCCGCGGCTGTGAGGAATATCTCTTATCAGACCGTTTTGACTGTATGAAGGATGCACTGAAGTCACTGCCTGACAGCATACCTCTCTATGCACTTGAAATATGCAGCAGGTCCATTGCCCTTAGCAGAGTGAAGATACCCCCGTCATTTGCAGTCATAGTCGGTAATGAGGCTCTGGGTGTATCGGAATACGGATTATCGGCTGCAGATTCAGTGATTGAAATAGAAACAACAGGAAGAAAACACTCACTCAATGTAGCATCATCATTTGCAATATTCGCATTTAATGCAGGCAGGTATATCAATAGTGATTGACACAATATTAAGGCATATGTCTGTATTGACTGCAGGCAATGTATATGATAGAAATTGTCTATGAAGAGTATAGTTATACTAATATCAGGCAGCGGCACCAATATGGAATCCCTCATTGCAAAGAGCAGGTCTCAGGGCATGGATGTCCGGTTTACTGTTATATGCGATAATCCCTCTGCCAAAGGTATTTCAAGAGCAAGAAAACTCGGAGTAGAGACAATTATTGCAGACAGGTTATCCCAGAGCCCCTGTATGAACAGTGAAGATGAGGAGATTTTTATGGATTTGCTGTCAGGCATCAATCCGGACTTTATACTGCTTGCAGGATTCATGCGTATTATCAGTGCAGGCATTATTGAGCACTATAAGAACCGCATTATTAATATCCACCCCTCACTGCTGCCATCATTCAAGGGCAGAGATGCACAGAAACAGGCATTTGATTATGGTGTGAAGGTTTCAGGATGCACAGTTCATTTTATTGACAGT
>JAXHVG010000161.1:0-4972 GCA_034189245.1 Caldifarciminota bacterium | reverse complement strand
CTCATCTATAATAAGAGAATGGGCATATATATTCCCACTTTCAATTATTCATATGTATAGGTGTATCTGAAATCCCTCGTAACATGCCAGGCAATATCCCTTATAATTCCACCATAGGCATCTTCCGGATTGTCAGCATTGAACCGGATATTGTTTTTGAATATCTTTATCTGGCCGAGCTCCTGTTTCTTCCATGCAGACGATGACCATACAGATGCCCCTGTCCGGGTCTCATAGAGTTTCACCTTGAGTGTCATCTTGACATCTGCACTGGCAGCCACATAAGGAAATGAGAATGAAAGATCCAGGTTGGGTTTGACATCTGAAACATAGAGATCGCCTGTCATTACTGTTCTGCAATTGTATTTATCCTCAATCTTCTTCACTGCTTCAAAATTCAATTCCTCCTCATCAACAGCATCAAGTACATCCTCCATATCCCCCAGTTCAAGGATTCTGATTGAGGTCTGGTCCCTCCGCATATACTGCACTACCTTCTCTGTTGCCATCTTTTCAATACCGCCCTCTGCATTGGATGTGAAATTGATAAGGCCTATGGGCTCCAGTTTGTCCAGCTGCATTACAGGATCATGCCACACCTTCTTGCTGCATCCTGCGATAAGTATTATTATGAGTACCATTGAGATCAGTGAAATAAGAGTTATTTTTTTCATACAAACTCCTTTACTTATTTACATATATTATACAATTCAATATTATTTAATCAATAAGACCCTATATCATTGTTCACCCCAATGCAACATCAAGAAGCATCATTATTGCAAATCCTGCTATTGCGCCTATTGTTGCATGATCATTATTGCCGAATTGCTGGGACTCGGGTATCACCTCCTCCACTGTGACGAATATCATTGCACCTGCTGCAAATGCCAGTGCATAGGGCAGCAGAGGCCTCATGAACATTACTGTAAATGCCCCTATTACTGCAAATATGGGTTCAACGAGTGCTGACAATTGACCGTAGAAAAAGCTCTTTGACCTGGAAACACCCTTGCCTCTTATGGGCATGGCAACTGCAATGCCCTCGGGGACATTCTGAATACCAATACCTATTGCCAGTGCAGCTGCTGATGCAATGGTCATTGCCGGACTTATGCCCGCAGAACCGAAAGCCACACCCACAGCAAGCCCTTCAGGGATATTATGAATCGTTATTGCAAGGACAAGAAGCACTGTAGAGCGCCAATGTGTCTTTATGCCCTCTCTCATATTATCAGGCAGGAATGGATGGAGATGCGGGACTGTCCTGTCCAGAACAAACAGAAATCCGGCACCCATTAAAAACCCTGTTACTGCAGGAAACCACAGGGGCACATTCATATTCTCAGACATGGATATTGCAGGTGCAAGCAGAGACCAGTAACTTGCCGCTATCATGACACCGGCAGAAAACCCCAGCATTGTATCCAGGATCTTTCTGTTGAACTGCTTTACAAACACAACAATCAGAGCACCTGCTGCAGTGAGCAGCCATGTAAATAGGCCTGCAATAAGCGCCTGCATAACAGGACTGAGCCCTTTAAACCATAATATCATGTTTTGATTGTATGAATAAACATCTGAAGTGTCAAGTATATAGGAGAAATTTCTCTGGGACGGCTCGTTTCATCATTGCTTTTATAGAAGCATCCTGTTGTTGATACATATTTAATAAATGATGCAAATTCTTCTCTACTTGTTAATAGAGGTTTTGTTTTCTTTATTCCCATTATTTTCTGCTTGCTTTCTTTTTTCTAATTTAAAAACAATAATGTTTATAATAAATATACTGATAATTATTATAAAAAGAATAATAAATGACTCTCTTGCCAGAATAAGTGAAATACCAAGTAGAATGGCCATTAAGATCCGTTCTTTTATTGGTGGTTTATAAAAGAAAGGTATTTTGAAAATTATTTTCTGGAGAATCCACAATGCAATAGTAAATACTAATAGAATAAAATACATATTATTTATCATCCATTATCCTCCTTAATTGATCCATCTTGAAAAACAAGTGAAACCAAAATGTATAATGTAATTCAATTGAAAACCCTCACAGATGTTCCTCCTGCATAAATAATTACCAGTTAATCAGGCTCTAAGTGAATCTTTTCTTTATACTTAAGATTATATTATTTCTTTAGATTTTGTCAAGCATCTGAATATTCCTCAGATCAAAGTGTGACTAACCCGGAAATGATCCTTTACAATTGTAATTTTTACAAAATTATATAGTTGTTAAAGAATACGCTCTTTTATACTAAATAATTCAGAGAAATCATTCTCGTGAATTCTAAATCCGGTGCCGTGATTTCTTATTGAACCGTTCGGTTTGATGTGCATTCTTAAATCAAGTCCAACTTTTGAGTTTTGAAAAGCATTTATAAAATTTTCTGGTGATGTATCTTTTAATAAATATGCCTCATTATAATGAAATTCTTCTTTCCCATTAGTTTCTCTAGAATCTGCTAATACAAATAAAAATAATGTGTTGAATTTATTTAAAAACTTAGCCACCAATGAATATATATTCCATTCTGCTACCTTTCTATTAGTTGGATCAATCATACTTATTCGTTGCTCTTCATTGTTAATATTAATAAGAAATCCTAGAGAATTAACTCGGTTTGGCCAAATAGTATTATATAGGTTTACTCTTTTCTTATCTTGATCCTTATATCCAAATTGTGCAACTATTTCTTTTTGAGGTACTTTCCAGACAGCATTATTGAATGTAAATAAGGTAATTAATGAACTAGATCTCTTTCTAGTCGCTTTTAATTCTACTCTACCACCTATATCAGGTATCGCCAGATTATTCTCTTCTAAAGATAATACTTGTTCCAAAGTGTGACCGATACCAGTAGAGCCTCCTCGTTTTGTTTCTATATATCCTAATGCTTTAATTCTTCTCAATTCACTTTTAAGCTCATGTAAGTTCACCTGTATTCCCCCTTGCAATAATTATATATTCACTTTTCATTGTTGAAACCGTTTTTCCAATTATGTTTGTTGGTGAATTCTTGGAAGGCATACGTTTATTGCCTATATTTCTTACATATGTTTTTTCATGTTTGAAACCAAGTTTATCAAGAAACTCTACACAAATAACATCAGTTGGCAGCTGATATCCTTTAACATTCCTATTGCCTACTACCATTACAATGAACCCATTCTTCTTTACTTTTTTATGGATTCTTTGCAATGATTTGAACAAATCATTGTAAAACGAATAAACATGTTTGGCTCTTTGTATATCTTTTCGCTTTATTTTATCTAACATTATATATAAAGCATCTGAGGGCAATGCATTCTCAATATTAATTTTTTTATGCCCTAAATATTTTTTATTGTGTCTCCAATCCAGACCTAACCACTGTAGAGAAAGCCTTGAATATTGCCCATAAGCAACAGTTGTTTGAGAATCTCCATAAGGGGGAGAAGTTATCAATAATGAAGCTGATTCTTCCTTTATGTTTATTACATCTTCTAAAAGATTTAATCTTTCAATCCTGGGTTTTTTATAATTTCTATTTGAATCATAAAATTTTGTTAAGGTATCAATATTTTTTGAGGATATTTCTTTAAATAAATCTACAGTAGTACTTTTGCAGGGCTTCCCTCCTCTAACCAGTTTGAATTCATTATTATTAGATTTAGATACCTTTTTAATTGTTTCTGACAAACATACTCTGAAAAAGTTTCTAACATCTTCATTCTCAATTGTATCAATCAATCTGATTAATTTTGAAATATCTTTTATTCTTTCTCTTGAAAACCAGTAGTCAATATTCATGAAATTTGGATTAAAGCCTCTCTGTTTGCTATAATTATCAATTATAAATCCTAATTGTTTATTCAATAAAGATTTCTGAATTGGAGTGGATCTTACTCTCGCAATCAAAACAGCTAGAGGATTTACATCAAATCCATAAAATCTTCTACTAAGGGTGCTAGACTCAACTGCTGAGACGCCAGACCCCAGAAACGGATCAATAACCAATTCATTTTTTTTAGTATATTCTTTGATAAACTTATTAACTAACTTAGGGTGGAACATAGCAGGATATGTGTGAATTGAATGAACGCCTAATCCTGCTGGAATTCTAATGTAATCTAAATTTGGCTCCCTGATTCTTTTTGCCAAAATATCATCAATTTCTCTTCTGTCCGTTTGAGCAATAACTTCTTTTTTTATCATATTGGTATTATAAATGTTGTTGAATTTAATTCAATAGTATTAAAGTTCATAATAATCTAAATACTTTACGTTCTTCTCCAAAAGAGTTTGTGAAAAGAGATATAAGATAAATAAAGTGAAGACTGTCAAGTGGCGGAAGTTGTAAAATTATAGCAATAGATCGTAAAATTGCCGAAAACACACTCTAACCCCCGTTATTTGTGCAATTACATGACATTTTATCCAAATCCCAGGGACAGTCATTGAAATTTGTGAAAATTGACAAAATTAAAATTTTCTAAATCAATAAATATCCTAACTTAAATATCTCATCTCTCTAAGTTTAAAAATATCGTAGCATTTATTTCAATATTTCAAGGGCTGTCCCTGGGATTTGGAGGGTCGTTTTGACAAAATACGGGTAAAAGGACAGATGTTGAAAAAAGTGCGAGCGACAAATAAAAAATTCATAAACAGGGATGCTTATGATTATAGAGATACGCAATACTTTGAATCAAAGGCCAAACAAATGTTTCAAGGCAAATCAATCAACTCTTTTGGAGAAGAACCATACTTTATAACTATAAATTAATTTTTTATTTATTTCTTAAACTCCAGCAATTCCACAGGTGCACTGTTATGTTCAATCATAATAACCGAAATGCCCTCTGACGGTGAGGTTAAATCAGATATGATATTGAATCTATTCTCGTCAATCTCCTTTTCAATACTCTCAACAGTAAATGCAATATGCGGTGTGCTTTGAACAAGCGGATGAACCGGCGAATC
>JAXHVG010000160.1:0-4078 GCA_034189245.1 Caldifarciminota bacterium | reverse complement strand
CCTATATCCTGCCAGAGATGGATAAGCCGTACAAATGCCTCATTACTGGTATTGTCTAAACTGTATTTAAGCACATTGACTATAAAATCAACAAACGGATTGTCCTTGATAAATAATGTATCAGCAGAAAGGATCTTAATATCCCGCACGTCTTTGTCTTCTGATGACAGGAGTTCAGCGACCTCATTGCCTTCACTGTTTGTCCTGACCAGTATGCCTATGGATGACTGCCTGTATCCCCTGGATAAAACGTCCCGGATGATTTTCACCAGTTCGCCCTCTTCAAGCATCAGTTTCTTCATGTCCGCATCTTTGTTTATCAGATTCAACTCGCAGTAACCCGCATTATTCTTATCTGAAAACTGAGGAATCTCCTTCTTCTTATAGCGCTGCTGCACATTTTCCGCGTCATATATGCTTGGAGGGACAAACTCTGTGTTTTGCAGTATGCCTGTAAAGAAGAAATTATTGAGGGCTATGATATTGGTGTCACTCCTCCAATTGGATTCAAGATTCTCCCTTTGTACAATGGGCATATCCATCAGTGCTGACATCACCTCTGTGCTGCCGCCCCTGAATCTGTATATAGCCTGCTTGAGGTCCCCCACTGTAATGGATTTCTCTCCCTCTGCCATTGCATTCTCTACAAGCGGATTTATGTTTTTCCACTGCACCATGGATGTATCCTGGAATTCATCTATCATATATTTCTTGAATGATTCGCCCAATCTGAAATAGACAAACGGCACCTCGCCCTCTGAGTCAAAGAGTTGGGATATCTTATGATTCAGTTCATCAATAAAGATAATACCGTTCTCTTCCTGATATCTATCAGTGAAATCATTGACTCTCTCATAGAGTAAATTACCGTAGATTCTTTTTAATACTATCTTCTGAGTTAAGTAATGAGCAATATTGTTTCTTATGAAATTGTCCAGTCCCCGGGCAATATCCAATACTTCATTGAGGTACTCTTCAGCTTCCGGTGTGTGTAACCCCGGTGCCTTTTTCCCGTCTTTTCTCAGCTGCTCTATGCCCTCATTAATAACATTCTGATAATAGACCCTTTCCAGAAGCGCCATCATATTGTCAGTGTTCGGGTAGGTTTCGTATTTCTTCACATAATTGAAAAATCCGCGTGAACCCTGCACGTACTGTCTGAGGTCAATGTCACCGCTGTGAAACACCTCTGCTCTATCAAGCATTTTCCTGCACTCGGTTTTCACGTAATTCTGTATTTTTTCAATCTCAGAGCGTATGTCATCCAGTCCCTTACTGAAATCCTCCAAAAAGACCGGGGGTATCTCAATCTCCCTGTCAAAACTCTTCTCCAGTTTTCTTAAATCCTTTGCAAGTGAGTCAATCTCATTTTCAATCATCAGACTCTTATTCTGCTCTATCTGATAGATAAGATGATTTATTATAATGTCCGTGATATTCATTCCCTCTTCTGTTGAAGGGTCTGCCCGGGCAATCACCTTGTCCACTGAACTGCGGACAATGTTCTTCATATTCATGCCCACAGCATAATCAGGCGGTATATTGAGTTCATAAGCAAAGACCTTTGTCATGCGCGTTGTAAAAGCATCAATGGTCATAACGGAAAAATCGGAATAACCGCCGCCTTTCCCTCCATAGAGTATATTCTCAAGTGCTGTTTTTGCCTTCTGCTGTATTTTGCTTTTATCCCAATCATCATTGCTTTCCTCTTTCAGTTCACTGAGAATCTCACCGGCAAGTTCTGATAATTTTTCTTTCTCAGAACCGACAATATCATCACTGCCGCTCAGCACCTTTAAAAAGAGTAATATCCTCTCTTTCATCTCAGCCGCTGCTTTGTTGGTGAATGTAATGGCAAGAATATCCCTGACACCATAAGGATTCTTCAGCACGTATTTGATAAATTCCTTGGCAATCCTGTATGTTTTACCCGAGCCTGCTGACGCGCTGATTGCAGTGATCAAATGATTGTCCTGATTCATAATATCTCCATTGAAACCTGTTTCCCTTTAATTTTCACTGATTATACAATAATGAATATGTACTGTCAATTGAAAGGATGTAGATATATGATTGCTGACTGTAATGTCTGATAAAGCCAATTCAAAAAATCCATATAATAATTCCCTCCTCTGCTGTTCATGGTAATATTATTGAGATAATGAAAGTATATTATATAGTATATATACTATATAATACACTTAACTATTAGATGAGCAATATGGTCTATATCAATTAATAACTGAATATATGATTAAATGATTGCCCGATAATATATTGCACTATATAGTATGTATACTATATAGTGTATTGACAAAACCATATTTCTTGTTATAATATTGATACTAGAAAGGAGATATTATGAAGACAACAAGATTCAATATAGCAAAGCCTGATATAATAAAATTATTTGATTCCTATAGAAAGAATGTTTTTACATATTCTGATATATCAATGATCTTAGACCAGAACAGAGATTTTTGGAGACTCCCACAAAACATGAGCACTAAGAAATTTATTTCTGTTCTTCAAGAAAAAACCAAATTGAATGTTCATAAATTCAGTTTTCCTTCGTTTAATAAACAAATATATATATGGGGAGAGTCTTCTGTTTTTAATATTCTTCCTGCTTTAAAGCCGGATGCATATTTCTCTCACTATTCTGCAATGTATATACACAACTTAACGACCCAATTACCCAAAACATATTACCTCAATGTAGAACAGAGCCCTAAGCCGAGGATTCCCTCAAACACATCTTTAACGCAGGAAAAGTTGGATTTTGCATTTTCAAGAAAACCAAGAGCCTCTAATAATATTGCCAAATACAATGATAGCAGGGTCTCTTTATTGAATGGGAAAAATCATAATAATCTGGGGATTATGAATATTGAAATTGATGAGCATGAAGTGCCGGTAACTGATATAGAGAGAACATTGATTGATATAACGGTTAGGCCCAATTATGCCGGAGGTGTATTTGAGGTGTTATCTGCTTTCAGAAATGCAAAAGGACAAACCTCTTTGAACAGGATTCAATCATATCTTAATAAGATGGATTTTATCTATCCGTATCATCAGGCAATCGGTTTTTACCTCTCCAAAGCAGGTCTGTATTCCAATGATAAGCTTTCTCTGTTAAAGAAAAAGCCCATAAAGTTGAATTTTTATATTGGCCACCGGTTACCTAATCTAAAGCTGGACAAGAATTGGAAAGTATATTATCCAAGTGATATGGATTCATAGAACTTTCTACAAATCTCTTTGACATATTCAAAATACTCTCTAAATGATAAAAGCTCTTCTTTATGCATCACTGTGTCTTTCAAAGAAGAATATCCCTCACAGTGTATTTCAAATTGGTCTTCAATACTCAGCAGATATTTTAATGGTACATCTTTTTTCTTAAATACATTCTTGATAGTTAGCACGTTATCCGATATGAACTTATCAATATCTCGGTCTTTCATAAGCAAGTAGATATCATAAAAATCACGGGCTCTCTCTCTTGTTACAGCACTGGCAATTATGCTTCTATACTCCGGATTTTGTTGACAAATTGATCTTATTTTCTCTATTATAATCAAATCAACGGAATATACATAAATAATATATCCGTCAAGATTTTTCTCAATTTTTTCATTGATATACTCATATTTACTAAAATCAACAGTAAATTTTTTGTGGAATTTCTTATTAATTGGTCTGGATTCCCTGCGCATCTTATTTAAATCATCCGGATTAAATTTGTCTTTTTCAATTATTTTAAATTCCACTCTATAACCGCCCCAATTTTTGTTTTGATTATTTTTGGGCTTTGGTTCAAATTTAAAATCAAATATTTGATAATTTTCTCTAAGAAGTTCCCTGTTTATTAGACTCTTTATCTTTTTTCCTGCTGTTATCATTTCGGAATTCTTAAAATCATCTTCCATTGAAAAATCCAAATCTATAGAGCTCCTTTGATCTATTTTGTACACAAGATCAATAGCACTGCCACCCTTTAATACCAGCTTATCCATCAAGTAATCATCTGAAAATAAAGCTACTATGATTTTCCTGCGGATTAGATTTAGAA
>JAXHVG010000016.1:0-2485 GCA_034189245.1 Caldifarciminota bacterium | reverse complement strand
ATGCGGGCAGGCAGACATATATGTCGGATTACAAGGTCATTATAGTGAAGAATATTGAAAGAATGAGAAAAGAGGCATCCAACAGCTTTCTCAAACTGCTGGAAGAACCGCCTTCAGATACTGTGCTCATACTCACCACTGATAATATCAACTATATACTGCCGACAATTATTTCCAGATGCCAGATACTCAAATTCGGTTATCTGTCTGACAGTGCAATCAGACAGTACATAGAAAGCAGCAGGAAGAAGATAAGAATCAGCGGTGATATCAGTATGCTGAACGGCACAATGAGGGATATAAGGCAATTGGAAATGCTGGAAAAGGCAAGTGACAAAATCAGGGACAAACTGCTTGATTTCACTGACAATAAAGAAAAGAAGGGCAAGGAAACACTGATTAAGAGAATTAACAGAAAAACAGCAGAGCATGTGGTGAAATCATCCGGCCTCTCCCAGGAAGAGATAAGGTCTCTGGACCTGCCTCTGCTTATTGTCAGTGCATTTGTCAGGGATGATATGCAGACAATACTCTTTATAAACAGTGTGTGTTCAAGATATAAATCATTTTCAAAGGGATTTTTTCTCAATATATTCCTCCATACTGTGTCGCGCTTTCTTACAGAAGCAATACACGGTATAACCCATTCCGGGGACAGTATGGCGCAGTACAAGGAATTGATAATGAAGAGAGAAAAAGACGAGCTTTTCTATATGCTTGATATTATTAATGAAGCAGAGTCCGATATAAGGAAGAATATTGACAGTGAGAGTATATTATACAGTATAATGAGCAGGAAACATTTAAGGAGAAATTATGTATGCAAGAGTTGAATTCAGGGGTCATCTGAGATATTTATTCAATATAGAACCGCATATAGATGTAAAAGAGGAAGGCAGAGTTATATGCAAGCATGACCAGGGCCTTGATGTGGGCAAAATACTTGATGTCTATGCAAGGAAGTTCGGTGAGGTGAAGGGCAGGATACTGAGAATGACAACAGAGGATGACGAGCGTCTGCTCCGTTCATATACTCACAAGGAGAAGAATGCATTCCACGATGCAGTGAAGATAATAAATAACCACAAACTGGATATAAAACTTGTGGATATACAGGTGCATTTTGACGGACAGAGAATGACATTCTTCTTTGTATCTGACAGAAGGGTTGATTTCCGTGCACTTGTACGCTCACTCGCATCCCATTTCCATACGAGGATAAGGATGAAACAGATAGGTGTGCGCGATTATGCCAAGCATCTCGGAGGACTGGGGCCCTGCGGCATGACTCAATGCTGCAGTAAATTCCTCAATAGGTTTGAGGCAATATCCCTCAATCATCTCAAGGAACAGAATCTCTCAATGACACCCCAGAAAATGTCCGGTATGTGCGGCCGGCTTCTCTGCTGTCTCAAATACGAACTGGATTTCTACAATGAAGCAAACAAGAAATTCCCTGATCTCTACTCCAGGGTTTCAATGGAAAAATTAGGACCGGGCAAGATAACCAAGGTGGATATTTACAGGGAGAGGGTCACGGTACAGTATGAAAAGGTTCAGGAGAATGGCGGTGTTGTCGTACACACATTGGAGGAGTTCAATGAATTAATCAAGAAATCCAAAATCCATGCTTCAGGAAAAAACAGTAAGGAGGGCGGCAAATGACAAAGTATCTTGTGACAGCAGCATTACCGTATGCAAACGGGCCTGTTCATCTCGGACATATAGCAGGCGCATATCTGCCTGCTGATATCTATGTGAGATATCTCAAGATGAAGGGTGAAGATGCAGTATTCATATGCGGCAGTGATGAGCATGGTGTACCTGTGACAATAAAAGCGGAGCAGCAGGGCAAGTCGCCGCAGGAAATAGTGGACCACTATCACAGTATGATGAAGGAGAGTTTCCGAAAATTCGGCATTATATTTGATAATTATTCCAGGACATCCAATCCCATACATCATAAGAATGCCCGTCATTTCTTCAAACGTCTTTATGATAATGGTTATCTTGAGAAGAAGACACAGCAGCAGTATTACTGCGAAAAATGCAGCAGATTTCTTCCTGACAGGTATGTTGAGGGTGAATGCCCCCATTGCCATTTTGACAATGCACGCGGTGATCAATGCGACAATTGCGGTAAGGTTGTGGATAATGTGGCACTCATTAATCCCAAATGCAAACTCTGCGGCAGTGTCCCTGTTGTGAGGGAGACGGAGCATTTCTACTTAAAGCTCAATGAATTCTCGGACAGATTACAGGATTGGCTGAAGAGCAAGGACCACTGGAAGTCCAATGTGCGTGAATTCGCACTCGGATGGGTCAAGGAAGGACTGCAGCCCCGTGCTATTACCAGAGACCTCAACTGGGGGGTGGAGATACCGCTGGAGGGCTATGAGAACAAGGTCCTATATGTTTGGTTTGATGCCCCCATCGGATATATTTCCTCAACAATGGAGTGGGCTGAAAAAACAGGAGATCCTGA
>JAXHVG010000159.1:0-4330 GCA_034189245.1 Caldifarciminota bacterium | reverse complement strand
TATCGGTTTATTGGGATCTGAAAGACCTGCACGCGCTCTTCTGATTGCATTGGATATTGTCTTGATAGCGCGGTCCTGTCCAATGACCCGGTCATGTATTCTCTCTTCCATATGGAGGAGTTTCCGGGATTCTGTCTCCAGCATACGGCTTACAGGAATGCCTGTCCATTCAGAGACAATATCCGCAATGAGTTCACTGTCAACATCCTCATTGATATTGCTCTCCTTAAGCCACCTGTTCTTCTCCTTTTCAATCTCTGCTTTGAGTTCATCGGACTTCTTCTTGTATTCTGCTGCCTGTTCATAGTCCTTTCTCTTCACTGCCTTCTCACCCATATAAATATATTCCTTCAGTTGTTTCTCCTTATCCTTGATATCAGCAGGCATTGAGAAAATCTTTATCTTGAGCCGGGCAGCAGCCTCATCCATCAGATCAACTGCCTTATCAGGCAGTTTTCTCTCAGTGAGGTATCTGTGAGAGAGTTTTGCCGCCTGCTCAAGTGCTTCATCTGTAATCTTAACATTATGATGCTTCTCATACCGGGGTCTCAAGCCCTTCAGAATCTCAATGGTAGTAGGTATATCAGGTTCATTGATCATCACCGGCTGAAATCTTCTCTCCAATGCACCGTCTTTTTCAATATGCTGCCTGTATTCATCCAGTGTTGTAGCACCTATTGTCTGCATCTCACCCCTTGCAAGAGCCGGCTTGAGCATATTGGAGGCATCAACTGAGCCCTGAGCCTGCCCGGCTCCGACAATTGTGTGTAGTTCATCTATGAACAGTATTATCCTTCCTTTGGATGATGTTATCTCATTGATTATCAATTTTAGCCTCTGCTCAAATTCACCCCTGAACTGAGTACCTGCAACAAGTGAGCCTATATCAAGACCGACAATTTTCCTCTCCTTGAGGTTTTCGGGAACATCGCCTTCAACAATCTTGGCAGCAAGGCCTTCAACAATTGCCGTTTTACCCACACCGGGTTCACCTATGAGAACAGGATTGTTCTTTGTACGCCTTGAGAGTATCTGAATAGTCCTGTTTATCTCTTTGACCCTTCCTATTACAGGGTCAAGCTTGCCGGAAGCAGCCATGTCAGTGAAATCACGCGTATATTTCTTCAGGACATCATAATTCTTTTCTGCACCTTCACCTGTGACACGCTGGCTGCCCCTTATCTCCTGCAATGCAGCATATACCTTTTCCTTTGTAACATTGTATCTCTCAAGTATTCTCTCAACAGGAACAGAGGAGATATCATACATGGCAATGAAGATATGTTCGGAACCCACATATTCGTCCTTCATTCTCTCCCTCTCGGAATCAGAGAATTCAAAGAGCTGTTCTGTATCATGCGTCATATATATCTGATACCGGACTCCATGCTCTACAGAGGGCAGGCGCTTGAGTTCTTTATCAATATCCCGGAGGAACATCTGCCTGTCAATCCCGAGTTTGTCTATCAATGTATATACACTGCCCTCAGAGTTCTGCGCCAGGCCCCTGAGAATATGGAGAGGCGTCAGTTCAGTATGTTTATTGCTTCTTACGGATTTTTGTGCATCCATCAGGGCATCCTTGGCACCCTGTGTCATCCTGTCATAATCTATCATAAATATGTACTCCTTTTTTATTAAAAATGTAATTTGCCGGCTCATTTTGTCAAGTGTAATAGGTTTATTTCTCTTGACAATTTGAGTATTTATATATATATTTAACAGTATGGATAAGAAACTCAATGTACTTGTTGTAGATGATCAGGTTGTTTTCTCTGATACACTTAAGGAATCCCTGCAGTCACTGGGTTACAATGTTGAACAGGCATTCACCGGTGAAACAGCTCTTGATATAATACATGAGAGGAGGATCAATCTCATATTCCTTGATGTTTTCCTCCCTGATATCAGCGGTTTTGATCTGATTAAGAAGATTCAAAGTGAGATTCCCGGGGTTGAGATTATTATCATGACTGCTTATTCGCAGTCGGACTTTGTTAAACGGTCTGTTGAGCACGGCTCATATTTCCTCCCCAAACCATTCAGGATTGAGGATTTGACAACTATACTGAATAAGATTGAATCCAAGGCATTCCCCCTTAAAGAGCCAGACACGGGATTATCCCCATCAGAGAGCATGCACTTCCATCTTGAAAGCACAGTCAAAGCAGTCAGCAATGCCATTGAACTGGCTGACAAATACTCCGATTCCTCATTCCCAGTTCTCATTCACGGTGAACAGGGCACAGGAAGGCAGACAATTGCCGAATACATTCATAATAATTCAAAGAGGAACAGCAATAATTTCATTACTGTTAACAGTGATGACCTGCCTGATGATATCATTGAATTCCATTTATTCGGATATGAGAAGAATGCTTTCAAGGGAGCCATAAAGAGAAAGATAGGTATTATTGAATCAGCTGAGGGCGGGACACTCTTCATTGAGGACTTTAACAAACTGCCCTGCAGGGTGCAGCAGGAGCTGCTCAGAATAATTGAAAGTAAGCATTTGAGGAGAATAGGCGGCGGTGATGAGATAGGATTTGATGTGAGATTCATTGTATCAACCACACTCTCTCTTGCTGATGCCAAGGACAATGAGAACTGCAATCTTGCCCTATTCAATAAACTCAATACACTGTCACTTGATATGCCGCCACTGAGAAGGAGGAAGAAGGATATAATGGATCTCATAACCGGCATACTGCAGAAATTCAATATTGATATTGATGATTTCCATATTGACAGTTCTGCTGAGAGCATTATCAAGAAATACAATTGGCCCGGTAATATATTTGAACTTGAGGATATTGTGACCCGTCTGATACTGATGTCCAATGGCGAGGGTATTTTTGTGGATAATCTGCCTATAAAACTTATTGCCTATGAAGGCGGGCAGATAAAGAAGGACTATACATTAAAGGATATTGAACGCCGGCATATACTCAATACACTGATTAAGGTTGACGGCAATAAGGCAAAGGCAGCGAGGATTCTCGGTATTGACAGGAAGACACTGTACAGGAAAATTGAGAAATACGAGCTCAATGAATACAAATAGGAGAACTATTGGATAAAACAAGGATTGCCCTGCTTTCACAGGAAGAAAAACTCATTTCGGAGATGCAGAGTGAGAACAATACGGATATTTACTCCAATTATCTCAAACTGATAACATCCATTATTATCAAGAAATATTCACTTGTCATACTGGATTCAATGCAGATGCCATTTTTCAATGAACAGAAGATCATCAGATCAATAAATGATCTATGCAGAAACACCAGGATCATTTTTATTGCGCGCGACAATGACCCTGATCTCATTGCCCGTATTCATGACAGGAATAATATTGCATATACAATGCACTATCCTCTCAATTTCGCTCATCTGACAAGTATTGTAAAGCATATTATCAGTAAGAAGAATCATTAATAAACAGGGAGCTCAACATGAGAAACTCCATAGTTATCATTCCACTTGTCCTATTTTCTCTTATGCTGACAAGTCAGGTCAGGCATCATAATGAGGCAGAATATGCTTTCAATAGAGCGGAACTCAATATTGTCAGCAATAATCTTGATTTTTCCGATATTGACCCTGCAGAGGATTCCATTGTTATTCTCAATGGACTCATACTCTCTGTAAGGAGTGATTATGACTGGAAACTCACAATATATGCCGAGGATGATTTCATGTCTGATAAGGGATATGTGATACCTGCTGAGAACCTGCTCTTTTCTACCCGCCTCAAGCCATACAGAAACATAGAAAAACACCCTGTTACAATTATCACAGGCAGCAGAACCAATAGAAAGAGTGAACAGATTATCATTGACTTCAAATTTGACCTCAAAAATTACAATACAGCAGGCATATACTCCACAAAACTCTATCTGGAACTTGAACCAATACACTGATTTTTGATGATTATCCATATTTGTAAAATGTAAAGATTAGTATTGACATATTTATAATTTTTCATTAGTATTAAGAATGTTAAGTAAAGAAATAAGTCATATAGGAGGTATTATGACAAGTAAACTGAAAACACTAACACTGATTCTTGCAATTGCCGCAATAACACTGCCGGCATTTGCACTGGGAACAGCAACAGGTTCATCCGGTCTGACAAATGCACTTGATGTATCTGTACGTATTCCCGAGAGGGTCGGCATCAAACTGGCAGGCGCCAATCTGGAATTTTATCTGGATGATGCATCAGTGACATATCCCCCGGCAAATCTTCCCGGCTACTATTTCCCCACAGGCGGTGTAACAGCTACACCCTACGTACCGCTTGAAGTATTCTGCAACAATCCTGCCG
>JAXHVG010000158.1:0-4073 GCA_034189245.1 Caldifarciminota bacterium | reverse complement strand
ATTAAGAAGCTAAAGCAAAATTATGAGAGTACATATAGTACCTGCGATTTGTAATACCGCTTAATTGAATGAATAATAAGTGTTTCCGGATGAATCAGCCAACTCTTTTGGAGAAGAACCTATTTATGAAAGTTCAATAAATTTGTCAATCTTGCTTGTAATAAGTGAAAGAGACCGGTCCCAGAATTCCTCTTTGGTCACATCAATGTCAGCCATCCGGGCAATATCCGCAATCATATTACTGCCGGTTGCTCTCAGCAGTTTGGAGTATTTCGGTACAAAAGCGTCACCCTCATCTTCATACACTGCATAAAGCCCCTTGGCAAATAAGAGTCCGAATGCATAGGGGAAATTATAGAAATTTGCTGTGGGATAGTAATAATGCGGTTTATTTGCCCACATATATGGATGAAGATAATTATTATCCAGACCTTCACCATAAGCCTCTTTCTGGGCATCAGTCATTATCTTCTTTAGTTTATCCACTGAAAGGGGACCATCTTCCCGCAATTCAAATAATTTTGATTCAAATAGATATCTGCTGTAAATATCCACTATCACCTGGCCTGCATCAGATAATTCATTTTCCAGAAGATAGAGCTGTTCTTCCCTCTCAGCTTCTCTGAATGCAGCATTATTGACTATTGTCTCACAGAATATTGATGCGGTTTCTGCAATCGGCATGGGATAATGAGCATTGAGAGGACTCTGGTCTTTCAGCATATAGCCGTGAAAACCATGACCGAGTTCATGTGCTAAAGTCGTGACATTAGAGAAACTGCCATTGAAATTAGCCAGTATCCTGCTCTGCCCTATTGCATGAATACTCCTGCAGAATGCACCGCCCCGCTTGCCTTCACGGGGCTCGGCATCTATCCATTTCTCATCAAAAGCCCTCTTGGCAAAATCTGCGAGTTCACTGCTGAATGCGGCAAATTGTCTGATTATGAATTCCCGTGCATCATCATATGAATACTGCTTATCAAACTCACCTACAGGTGCGAATATATCGTAGAAGGGCAGTCCGTTTTTATGCCCCAGGAGTTCTGCCTTCTTTCTGTAGAATTTCCTGAATTCACTGAGATGATTCTTTATGGATGAAAGCATTGCATCCAATGTCTCCTCTTTCATTCTGCTTGTTTCCAGAGTCATATGAAGGGGGGAATTATAATCCCTCATGCTGCTCAATGTTATCACTTCCCCTTTTATTGCATTGAGAGCAGCTGCTGATGATTTTTCAATTTTACTGTATGCCTTCATTTCAGCATTATATGCATTTATTCTCTTTTCCCTGTTCTTGTCAGAATACATATTCCTCACAACAGGCAGGGGGAGCTGTTTTAAATCACTGTCAATTTCAATATCAACCATAAGGGTTGATGAGAGTTGATTCTGCAGTGTTGTCCATGCTGATGAACCGGTCTGCTGCATCCGGGCAATGATCATCTCTTCTTTTTTTGAAAGCATATGCTGTGCCTTCTTCACTTGTTCTTTAATAAAGAATTCATGCTCTTTGAGAAGAGTAGAACTATCTATAATCCGGTCAATATCACTGGTTTCAGTGAGAAACTGACGGAAGAGAACACCCGGTTCAGTCAGTTTCACGCTTATGCTCCTGATCTTGTCCTCATACCGGGCAGCCAGTTCATTATTGGCATCCACAGCCAAATTAAGACGGGCAAAAGCATATGTCTTATCAAGCAGTTCACCGATCTCCCTGTATTTATTTAAATATTCCTCAATCTTGTCCTTTTCATTGTCAGCAGACTTGAAATTCTGAGCTGTCCATATATTGAAATCTTCTATCAATGTTTCCAGCAATTCCGTGTCATCTATGAATCTTTTGTCATCAAATGAATCATACAATGCATTTAATTCCCATTTCATCTATATCCTCCTGAATAAAATGCGGGTCTTTGCCCCGCTGATTTCTACGTTTCTATTGAATTTGTCCAGAGACCGTGTATATTGCAGTATGAAAGTGCCTTGAATGTCCCCTTCTTCTCTGTCTTGAACACTGTATTTATAAACGGTTCTGAATACACACCGGATGAATCCGGTCCGTCTGTTGATGCCCCGTGTGTCGCAAAATCATATCTGCCTATCAGATACGGAAATTTGCTTCCTTCAGGCAGGAAATAGAACTCTATCCAGTCAATATGATGGGCTGTTGTATTGGGATGGTCAATCTCCTTGCCCACTGAAACTGTTACGGATATTTTGTTGTCTTCCTTCTTTTCAAATTCAATCACAGGCACATGTTTCTCCTGCTTCCAGTCTGCTGTTTGCAACAGTTCTTTCATTTTTCCTCCTTTTTGTATTATTCATCTAATTATAATGTATTAATGAAATATTGCAAATAATTCAATTATTTATTGCCGTAATAATAATGGAGAGGCAATTTAATTTATTTCCAGGTCTACCGCAGCTTCTTCACTTTTCTGCTGCAATAGGTCTTGTGTATGTCACAATGAAAGGCAATAGATTACTCTTACAGCATTAGTAGCGGTTCATACAAATCAGTATTGAGAGCAGGCAGGCTTGATGACAACAGGTTTTTCGGAATAGAGACGATAGATATATAGCAGCATATAAAATGCAGCAGCAAACATATTGATTTAATTATCAGTTAATTTAGAATATATCTATGAAGATTCTCATTAGTGCTATTGGTTCAACAGGTGATACATTGCCCCTGATTCAGTTGGCATCTGCCTTGAAAACAGCAGGCCACAATGTACTCTTTGCAACACATAATGAATTCTCTGATTCAGTATTATCTGAGGGTATTGAATGTATAAAATTACCGGCTGCTCCCAGCAGTATTCTGAGTCAGACAGAAGGCGGCGAATGGATACACTCAGGAACTTCCGGTTTGAAATTCGTCAAAGGGCTTAAGCATTTAATGAATGATCTCATAGATCAGACAGGCAGTATTCTGCTTGAGTATGCCGCTAACACTGATATTTTGATCTATTCAACCCTCTCTGTAATGGGCCCAGATATTGCTGAATATCTCAATATAAAAGCCATTGGCGTGTTTTATCAGCCCCTGTTCTCTACAAATAAATTCCCCGCTATGCTAATGCCTGATCCGTCCCCTCTGCATATACCATTTTATAATAAACTCTCTTTCAAGGCAGCAGAGTATATGTTTAATTCCATATTCGCCGATTCATTGAATAAATGGCGCATGCAGACCCTCAAAAGAAAGCCGCGGGGTTTTTTAGAGGATTTTTCCATTCATTCCCTGAAGAGGAATATGCACTTTTTCCCTGTATCAAAATATCTGCTGCCCAAACCTCATGACTGGCCAAATACAATCATACAGACCGGATACTGGTATCATAATGGGCATGACAATGATCCCGGGCTGGATGATTTCATAGAATCGGGTGAGAAGCCATACTATGTCGGATTCGGCAGCATGATACCGCGTAATGGGGAAATGGTTCTCAGGGTGCTTGAGGAGCTTGCCCGGATACACAATAAACGCTTTGTTCTATGCAGGGGCTGGACAGATTACAATACTCCTGATAACAGCAATATATACATAACGGATTTTATCAGTCACAGTGCATACCTCAGCAAGATGAAAGGAATAATCCATCATTGCGGTTCGGGTACTGCCGGTGCTGCTACAAGAAGCGGTGTGCCCTCTGTTCCTGTTCCATTCTTTGCAGATCAATTCTTCTGGGCAAAGCAGCTGAGAGAAATAAATACTGCATCACACCCAGTGCCAATCAGCAGATTTTCCGCAGATAATATTCTGAGGGCACTTGACAAAATAGACAGACCTGATGTCAGAGACAGTGCAGGCAGAATCGCCGGCAAGGTGAATGCTCAAAGGGGCATTGAAAAAGCAGTGCGAATTATAGATAATCTGCATTTATTATGAGGCAATGTACCGGAAACACATTGAAACAGGGAAAACCGGATATTATTAATATCATTTTTTTTTAAAATACCCCTTTACTTTTTCCGAAATACCCTTATATTATAATTATGATAAAGTCAAAAGGGTATTATACCCTTACAGTTTTAATTTCCGGGACATATCAATTGTCCCATCC
>JAXHVG010000157.1:0-3206 GCA_034189245.1 Caldifarciminota bacterium | reverse complement strand
ACTGAGATATGAAAAATACACTTGATCCTTATCAATATCTGCATAAACAGCAGGATTAACAATATCAGCATTGCTCTGCTGTAAAACAGAACCGGCAGATGACAAAGCTGTACTGACAGGTGTGACCGGAATATTGAGATATGTAAATGGCAATTGACCGGGTGAATATGCAAATACTGTGAGGCAGATGAATATTGCCGGAATCAAGATTATAGTTTTCATTTTAACTCCTGTTCAAATAATCCGTAATGATTGAAATGTATTCCTCATTTCCTATGAAGAGGGGTTCCCTCTGATGAAGCATCTCCGGTTCAATATCCAGAATGTCTGTACTGCCGTTTATTGCTCTGCCCCCTGCCTGTTCTATGATCATGGCAAGCGGATTTGCCTCATACATTAGGCGCAGTTTACCCCTGGGCTTATTTTTTATTTTATAGTCCATGGGATACATGAATACACCGCCGTACAGGAGATTCCGGTGAAAATCAGCTACGAGAGATCCGATATATCTCAGAGAGAATGCCTTTTCCGTGTCTTTTACCAAATACTCATACATCTCTTTCGTATTGTCATCCCAATATCTGTAATTCCCTGCATTAATAGAGAAGATTTTCTTTGATTTCTCCGGTATCATTATATCCTCATGAGACAGTATGAATTCTCCCAGAGACGGGTCCATTGTAAATCCGTGTACACCCTCACCTGTTGTGAAAACAAGCATTGTGGATGAACCGTAGAGTATATAACCTGCTGCAACTTGTTCTCGGCCCTTCCCCAGAAAATGGGTTTCCGTGCATTCCGCGTCACCATCCAGTCTGTATATGGAGAATATTGTGCCTATGGAGACATTCACATCAATATTGGATGAACCGTCAAGAGGGTCAAACAGCACAATGTATCTGGCTTCAGTGTGCTTTTCAAATATTACGGGGTCAGCCATTTCCTCTGATGCAACACCGCCCACTGTTTGATTCCTTGAGAGTATATTGACCAATGTGTCATTGGCAAAATCATCCAGCTTCTGGACCTGTTCACCCTGTACATTCTCCTTTCCTGCTTTGCCCAAAATATCAGCCAGTCCCGCCTTATTGACTTCACGTGAAATGATCTTGCCGGCAAGTATTATATCGGAAAGCAGAATAGTAAAATCACCCTTTGCATAGGGAAATTTCTTTTGCTCATTGAGAATAAAATGCTGTAATTGAAGACCTATTTCTGTCATAATTCCTCCCTTTTAATGAAGAGATGATACAAAATTATATATGTCAGATGCATTATCTGTCTTATAGCTCGGTATTGCGGGATGCTCCTCTTCCTTGTGAAAATTCTCCCTGTGAAAATGCACTGATTTCATTCCCGAATTATTTGCTCCTTCAATGTCTGTCCTCAGCAAATCCCCTATATGCAGGGATTCATCAGGCATTATACCTGCATAATTCAGAACATATTCAAATATCCTCCTGTCCGGTTTGGAAACCCCTATCTCATCGGAGAATGCGAAGAATGAGAAATACCGGAACAGCCCGATATGCTTGAGCAGTATTCTCAGATTTCTGCCGGGGGTATATCCTGTATCTGATACAATGGCGAGTATGAATTTATCATTGAGTTCTTCTATTAAACTATCAACACCCTCAACAGGGGCATTGTCCATATCAAGCAGTGAATTCTCCATGAAACAGCTCAGACTCTCTGATAGTTCAGGTGAAGGTTCAATTTCAGCTGACTTGAAGAACACATTCATCATTGCCCTGGCTGTTGGGGTATATACCCTCTTATCCCATTCCTCCATAAAATAAGCCCATGCTGCATCAAGGCCCTTCTCAATCTTTTCATCGGAAATATCAGTACTGTGGCCGGCGGCAATATCCCTTATTCTCTCTACCCTGTACCGGAAATGCCTTTTGCTGTTTTTGCCGGAGACAACGGTATTCCAGAGATCAAAGGTGATTAATTTAATCATAACCGGGTATTGAAATTATTCTGCCCCTGATAATTATCCTTCTGCGTGAATTCTATCATTTCCCTTACTGTCTTTGTCACCTCATTCTCAATATTGAGAAGATTGTCAAGCTGTTCTTTCAGGGAGATATTATCGGGGTCTTCCTTCAATGCCTTTTTCAGTGATTTCTTCACCATGTCCGTTATCTTGGAATTGGTGTTCTGAAGAAATTTTATATTGTGCTTTGCCAATTCATAATAATAGGGGGATTCGTCCCTCTTTACTGTCTTGAAACACATGAATGCATGATACGGGGAATTCTTCATGAGAAAATAGAATGACACAAAGTAAGCTATCTCACTTTTGCTCTGGGCAGCCGGGGAAAAGACCTTTAAGAGATTGAGATACTTGTCTTCATACATCATTGAATAAGTATATTTCATCATCCTTATGAGAATATTCCTGTCCGCGAGTTTTTCCTTTATAATGTAATGATATATTTGGTCCAGGAGTTCACTGTTTTCCGTCCACAATGCATTAAGCAGTATGGAATAACTGATATCCTTATCCATATAATTAATATAATAGTTATATTATAAATGTCAAGAGAATTGAAATAAACAAACATCGTTTTTCTGCTGTTTTCTGCATAATCAGCCAAGATTGATTGCATAATGGAAGCCGCCTATTTCCCAGGTGCTCAATTCCCGGGGACAGTCCTTCACACTCTTTATGTTTTATCTTCATCTCTAAAAGAAGCAGCTGATACAGCAGGACTCACTTATTATTCATTCAATTAAGCAGTATTACGAATCAAAAGAACAATATATACTGCCTTATACATTTACTTTAACTTCTTGATTTATATAAGGGGATTATGATTATGTATGACCAGCCCGTACCCTAAATTTGTTTTCAACATCTGCCTCTTTATCTCATTTTGTCAAAATCACACTCCAAATCCCGGGGACGTCCCTTTACATCTGCGGTTCTTCTCCAAAAGAGTTGGTAAATAGAGATAAAAAATAAATGAATTGAAGACTGCCAAGTCGCGGAAGTTGTAAAATTATAACATAGATCGGGAAACAGCGAAAACACACTCTAAACCCTGTTATTTATGCAATTACATGACTTATGTCCAAATCCCGGGGACGGTCCTTGATATTTGTGCAAATTGACAAAAATAAATTTTTGTAAACAAATTAATAGCAAGACTTGGAACAAACATTAATGTAAGTTAATAAATAACAGGACAGAAATCGCT
>JAXHVG010000156.1:0-3189 GCA_034189245.1 Caldifarciminota bacterium | reverse complement strand
TTATAGTACTGCAAGCACTTGTATTTCAAGCAATGTTCTGACAATAATAATAGCATCCTTTCTGTCGGAATCATCTTCTCCATCATATCTTCAGTCTATTGGTCTGGGTTCATTTACACTGTTCGTCCTATCAATGATATTTTTAGGGTCTGCTTCCTTCTATCCATTTTATAATCATTATAAAAAAGATAAGGAATTGACTGATAAGTATAATGAGGGACTTGAAACTTTTGTTAAGATTGAGAAAGTTGAATAATATGAAATTGACAGTGTTGATAATATCGCTAATGCTGATATTTATAATTGTATCAGGTGGATTGGGTATAGGTTTCAAATATGATGGTTATGATTATCTATTCATACCTGAAGGGAGTGCAGAACCATGGAATAAATTACCGTATTTATGCGGGAAATTCACAAAGGGGAAATCAATTGCAACATTTGAATTCGGATGGTATTTCAACCAGACATATTTATCTCTTGAGTTTCTTCCTGTTTGTCTTGAGTTCAATAAGTTCTCTTTGCATCCTGCTGTTGGTTATGAATATTATTCTATGTTAAAGACGAAGGAAATGAATAATACTGGATTTTTACCTTATTGGAATCCTGATCCTATCTGTCTAAGAAAGAATTCCGAGTTTTCTCTTTATTTAGAGTACAATGATTTAGCAGGCATAGGAATCACTAGTGTTGTCAATTATGCAAATAATCATGAGATAGAATTTCCCTATGATGATGAACAAAGTACAGCTGACTATTTTGCCTATGTTCTCAGAAGACAGTATTTTGTATTATCAGCTTATTTCAATATACATATAGCAAATTCTGAAATCATGCCATTGTTCACATATTCTCCTAAGTTGAATAATTACAGCATAGAAGCGAGGTTGTACTTTTGAAAAAACTAATTGTTTTCTACATTATTCTGCTGGTTGCTGTAACAGTTTTGAATGGACAGATACCATCATCTTTCCTTTTGCATTCAATAAACAGTACTGATACCGAATTTATTTGCGGTATGTCAAACAGCTTTAATCCCATGGAAACTGATTCAACAACAGAACTTATAAATACAACCCCGGCTCTTTTGGGAATTGGGAACAAATATTCCTATATATATTTCTGGGATAAACTCGGTTTGATTGTATCTGCTCCTGTTGCTGATGTTAATGGTTTCTATGCTGCTCCATATTTTTCGCTCTCTGCAATACTGGACTTTGTGTATACAATACCAGTATTTTTAATTCCCATAACTGATATCATGAATTTCTATATTGATATGGAAATCGGCTTTGCATTCTCCTATCAGGTTGATAATGCAAAAACAGGTATAATAATGAAAGGATACTCTGCATTTTTCCGTGGAGAGGACTATGCTTCCTACAGAGATGTATGTGTTTTTGGTTCCTACAGGGTGGAGTTTGACGAATTCAATTTAACCTTGACCAGTGATTATGGATGCTATACAAAGACATCATCAGTAAATCTGATATTGAGTACAAATGATCTATTCGGGAGTAATAATTGATGAAGCATATTTTTATTATCTTTCTTATTCTGTGTTCTGTCACGATTATGTCAGAAACTCATTTCGGAGCAGTATTAAGAGATATGACAAATACGGTTATCTCTATAATGATGAAGCAACACAGGTCATAGACAGGAAGAAATTAGATGTATGTTATTTGTGTGAAAATGAGAATATCCGGCATGAATCCGAATTATTTCCTTTAAGGCATATTGGTTGGGCATAAATAAATAAGGTCTAATTTAATCAAATTAACGCAAGAGTGAAGGTGATAATTGAAAATTCTGCAAATCACAGTTTTGATTTCCATGCTTGCTGTAAACCTGTATTCGGGTCATGAGTATGGATTGGGTATAAGATATGAGAATTATCAATATCTATACTATCCTGAAGATGTTAAAGAATTTTCAGGTTGGATACCTCTGAGTTGCCACAGGCTCTATAATGATAATGCTGAGTTAAATATACAGGCGGGCCTGTTCTTGCCGGGCATATATCTCTCTGCAGAGATAGTCCCTTATGAACTGAGATTCTCATCTTATTCTCTGAAGTCTGCAATTGGTTATTCATACAGTTCAGTTCTCAGTACATTGGCAGAATCTAATTATGTGCCTTATGTGAATATAGATCCTGTATGTATAAAAAAGGATTTGGAAATTTCAATATATGGTCAACTGTATGATGTATTTCAATTAGGTTACAGCAGGGTCTTTGATTTTGCACAGAATTTTACTATGCAGCATGGAATATACGAGAAATCTCCATTTTATTCCTATGTGCTGAAGCGATATTATGACAGGCTATCGTTGACAGTGAATTTTCCTTTAGAAATGATTAGAACAAAAATTATTATGACTTATGTTCCATATTCGCATGAGTACAGCGGAGAGGTGAGGTTATTATGGTGAAAAAAATATGGATTCTAATCATTTTTTTATTGGCAATACATGTTATTGACGCCCAGATACCTTCTACATTCATTCTTCACTCAAATCAATACGACATGGTCGGTGTCTTTGCAGGATTCTCTAACAACATAAATATATCACAACAGGATTCAGTGAAAGGATTCATTAATACAGCACCTGTTTTGGCTGGTATCAGATTTAAATATGTACAATTGTATTTCGGCGAGAAGTTCGGTTTTATGTTTGCTCCACCTTTTATTATTACATCCCATGTATATGCAGGTCCCTATTTGTCTTTTTCCGCTGCACTGGACATTCAATTTATGTTATTGCTCTTTCCGCAGATAATATACAATGATGCTAACTGCGGTTTTCAGATAATATATGATTGGGATGATGTCAGAATCGGGGCTACTGCGGGAATCTCATCATACAGTTTTCACAGTGAGCAGTATCAAGAAGAGAAGAACATAACTGTTTTTTCATCCTATAGAATGCACTTTGATGAGATAGATGCTGTTCTTTCATCTGGTTTTGATATTCTAAGTGAAGATATATCTGTGAATATTATGCTTCAAGTAATTGATAATGATTGGGATAATAGATTATTGGATTGACTTTGTGGAAAATCAGATAATTGTTATCTCTCAAGTGATTCCTGTTCCAATTCTGTCTCAAATCTGCCCTTTGAGAATATATGGGCAATGAAAAGGCCTGCTATTATAAGGGGGGCTGAAATATAGACTCTCAGCC
>JAXHVG010000155.1:0-7101 GCA_034189245.1 Caldifarciminota bacterium | reverse complement strand
AGAGATAAAAAATAAATGAAGTGAAGAATGTCAAGTGCCGGAAATTTTAAAATTATAACATAGATCGAGAAACAGCGAAAACATACTCTAAACCCTGTTATTTATGCAATTACATGACTTATGTCCAAATCCCAGGGACGATACGTTTTGTCAATACTTTTATACAAGCACCCCGTTTTTACTTTTATTGTGAGTTAAATTTTGTTCCAGCAGATGAGCCCTGTAATTCATGAGTCCATAAAATAAAACCCGTACAAATTTTCGTTTTATTGTCTTTAATGCCCTCAGTTTTTTACTGTATCTTTCCATTCTTCTCTTGTATTCTTCATGATAGATGCCATCTTTCCCCACATTATCAAGAGCTATAGAATGTATAGTACACGCAAGATATTTATTGTAATTCTTATGCGATTTGAAACTGTTCTTATCCGCTGATTGAACTTGCTTGGGAGCTTGACCGGCATAGCTTGCAAGATGATTATCTGTCTTGAACTCTCTTGTCAACAGACCTTCGGATATCAGACATCCGAACATTAAGGGGGTCATACCTTTCAGTCCCTTAAAATATTCCTTATAGTCACCGTATCTGTCATTAACAAACTCTCTTATCATGTTCATAAGACGCTGCTTGCTTTTTTCAAGCAATATCAGGAGTTCCGCATATTCCTTCACAACGCCCTTTGATATCTCCATATACCTGTCAATCTTACTCACATCAATACTGTCTGCCAGTGCTTTTATCTCTTTTGCTTTCTTTCTGCCGTATTTACCTTTATATCTGCAGCAGTTTGATTCCTTAAACACCTTGTTAAAAATATCATCTCCAGTACTGTCCTGAAGTTCCTTAAGAGAACTGAACTCACTATAAAAACTTAAAGAGAGAGGACCGAACTCGGAAAAGATCTGTTTATAGACCTTACCGTAACATTGATTGAGTTCACTATGAAGCCTGTTCTTCAAAGCAGCTACTGTCTGCCTTATCTTATAATAACTCCTGCACAGGTTCTTCAATCCTTCTAACTCTTCATCAAGATTGAGGGGTTCCAGGTCTCTTATCTGATAGGCTATTGCACACACATAAGCATCAATATGATCTGTCTTATGAATACTGAATCCTCCTTTTAAAGCTCTTGACATCTTGGGATTAATTTCATAGACTTTAATTGAGGCGTGCTGCAGATGCAGTGCGAGTTGTTTAGCGAAATCGCCGTGTCCTTCAATGGATGCGGCGGTTTCTTCTTGCAGGTCCTCAATGTCTTTTATGAATTCCTTAAATCCCGAGGGTGAGTTGTCATACTCCTTATAAGCCAACTCATCCATCCCTTTTACAAATGATACTGCAAAAGAACTTCTGCATGGATCAATTCCGCATACAATCATAACTCCTCCTCTGTTATTGTTAATAGGAAAGCGTAGACATCCGCATATAAAGCGGCGCAATACGTTTTAGAGTCCTTAACTTTCCTGAGTTTCGGGGGCAGGGTGGCATTCGTCCCTAGCCAATAAATGGCACGGTGGTTGGAGCCTGCACCTGCCCCTATTATTATTTTACTCTTTTTAGTGCTCTTAACAAGAGTAATAACATATGCGGTGGTTAACTATGTCAACTAGTTCTTATATGTCCTGAATTACAATAACTTACGAATAGTTTAATTTATTTATTTGTTGATTTGAATGCTGTAAACCATATTATTTCAAACAATAAGTTGACATAGTTAACCACCGTCCCTAACTTTTTTAGCCAAATTTGATTCAAAGTACTCTAACCCATAAGAACTATGTGCATTGCCTTATAAATTTGCTTTATCTTCTTGATATGCAGGTCAAGATTATCACAATCTCTGAATAATATAAATGGTCAATCTAATTTCAACATCTGTCCCCGGTAATTGGACAGAGAGTTACGTAATTACATAAATAACAGGATTTAGGGTGTATTTGAAGCCATTTTTGATTTACTCTCTAATATTTTCATCCTTCGTTCCTTGAGAATCTTTCTTTGATTTATTTTGTATCTCTTTTTACCAACTCTTTTGGAGAAGAACCGATTGTGATAAATATAACTCAGAATAATTCACATCTTAATTATTGAATACTCAGTGAATCATTATTGCAAGTCTGTGAAGAGAGTATTGAAATAATAACAAAAGATTATCTTCATGATTCTATATTTTGTGATTTCAGTTGACAATACTGTCTATCTTACCCAGACCGCATTCCTCATCCATTGATTTCATTTCCTCAAGGAGATTGTCTGTAATTGGTATGCCGTTCTTCTTTCTTTCCAGTGATGTGTAGTACTCTTTCTCGCCCGGTGTGTAAATCCTTTCGCCTTTAACAGCAGCCGAATTCCTCAATTGCCTCAGTATATTGCCCGCAGTATTCTTAAAGAGATCAATGTCAATTAAATGTGAGGGGTCAATAATAATGAAAAAATGCCCCAGATGATAAGGTACGGGTTCTCCCTTTTCATTCATCCCATTGAGCATCTTGAGAAACGGTCCATTCTGAAACGCAGCACTGAGAATCTCCACACTTGCTGTATATCCATAACCCTTATGGCCGCCTGAAGATTCATCTGTTCCACCGAGCGGTACAAATGAAGCATCACCTTCCCTGAGCATCTTTAATGCATTGTAAGGATTGGTTACAGGTTTCCCATTGCTGTCCTTAACCCAGTTATCAGGTAATTCTCTCCCCTCTCTTGCCATGTATTCCACCTTTCCCCTCTGTGCAATGGAAGTAGCGCAGTCAATATTGAAATTGAAGTCCTCATCAGTGGGGATGCCGATTGTAAGGGGATTGGTGCCCATCATGCCTTCAATGCCGTGTATTGGCGAGACAGAGGGCCTTGCATTGGTGCCTGTAATACAGATGCAGTCACGTGCAGTGGCGAGATCCGTATAATACCCCGCAATACCGTAATGAGAGGAATCCTTGACAGCTACCATGCATGAACCGCCTTCCTTTGCTTTTTCAATGCCTCTCAGCAAGCTGAATTGTGATACAACATGCCCCATGCCATTATTGCCATTAATGAGTATGGAAGAAAGACTCTCCTTCTCAATAGTAATATCTGTCTCCGGATTGACTATCCCCTGTTTTATCCTGTCATAGTAGATTTTTTTCAGACGTGAAATACCGTGAGAATCAATACCCTTTATGTCAGCATCAATAAGCACATCAGCAATGATCTCAGCATGTTCTTCAGGCACCTTGACACCAATCAATACCTCTTTCATGAATGAATGTAAATCAGTATGTCTTACTCTAATCATAAAACAAGTATAGATTCTCATAAAATTAAGTCAATCCCATGTAATATGATTTCAGCCATCAGGCCCCCGGCCTCCATCCGACCTCAGATTCGTGTCCCGAGTCTCGCAACTTTTACTTCTCTCCTGCTCCCTTACTCTTCTTTTACCTTTTACCTTTAATCTTTAATCTTTTACCTCTTATCCTTCTCACTCTTTTTTAAAATTCACTATTGCAATTGACACATTCCCAAATAGTGCTAAAATCATATTAAGGAGATGAAAATGCTTTCAAGGAAAAATCTCTTAATTCTGATTACCCTGATTCTCATATCCTGTAATATTATTTATTCAGCTGATACAATAACAGTGGGTATCACTGATACACCTCCCATTGTTTACATGGAAGAAGGCAAAGCTGCGGGATTCTTTGTGGAATTACTGGAGCATATTGCACTGGAAGAGGAATGGCATCTTCAGTATAGAATGGGGAGTCTCAATCAGTGTATTGAACGGCTTGCAAATAATGAAATTGACCTCATTGCAGATATCGGATTTTCCCCGGAGAGGGAATCCCTTCTTACATTCAATGAAGAAAACATACTCTACACCTGGGCTGCATTCTATACATTGGGTGACAGTGATATACTGGATTACAGTGATCTGCACATGCATACTATTGCTGTTGAAAAGGATGATTATTTTGTTTTTGACAGATACTTCGGTCTCCAGTCCATATTGGACAGAATAGGTGTTGAATATCATTTTATTACTGTTGATGAATACAGGGATGTTCTCGGAACAGTTGCAGAGGGAGAGGCTGAAGTTGGTGTTGTCAATCAGTTTTACGGTAAGGTCAATGCGGATAAGTACGGGTTGACAAGAGCAGAGCTTAAATTTGCACCTGTTTCATTGAGGTATGCTTCATCAGGTGAAAAGGCTGATATGCTTCTTGGTACTATTGACAGCTATGTTGATAAGATGAAAAAAGACAGCTGTTCAATATACTACAGGTTAATGGAAAAACACATTGAAAAACCCAAGACCCATATTCCCCTCTGGATAATAATTATACTTGCATGTCTGCTGCTGATAATAATTATTGCTGTTATACTGCTTGTATCAAGAAATACTACTATGCAGAGGCAGAAGAGAATGCTTGAGAAGAGCAGACATAAGAGGACACAATACAAGAAGACACTGAAAGAGATAAACAGATTGAGAAATAGAGTGATAGACGGCCTTCCGGTGGGCATTATACTGCTTGATAAAAGTCACTCCATTGAATATATTAATGATCTGGCACTCTCAATCCTCAATGAAACTGACAGTTATCCGGAGGATATTGACCTGTTATCATTTGAGTTTGTAAATAGATGGGGCAAACCGACGGGCGGTTCCAATCCCTTTGTCAGGGCAATAGAAAAGAGGCAGAACATCAACCAGGAACAGTTTCTCCTGAGAATGCCTGCCGGTGACAAAGCAGTACTGATGAGCAGTATTCTGTTCAGTGACCCTGTTGATAACAGAGAATACGGATTATTCACAATAGAGGATATAACGGAGATAAAGAATCTGGAAAAGGAAAAAACAATTGTTGAAGAGGAGTTGTTTCAATCTCAAAAGGTTGACTCAGTAGGCAGGCTTGCAAGCGGGATTGCTCATGATTTCAATAATATACTCACAGTAATACAGACCAATGCAGAGGTTGTTCTCATGAACAGTGAGAAGAGAGTTGAGGATGTAGAGGAATCACTCATAGATATAATCAATGCCTCGGAAGTTGCTGCAAATCTGACAGGTCATCTTCTTCTGTTCAGCAGCAGACAGCCATTTACTGTGGAAAGCGTGAATATCAATAATCTGCTGAGGGACTTTATCAATACAATACGGAGAATAATAAGGAGTGATATTCAAATTGAGATGAAGTTAGACGATGATATTGGCTGGATTATTGCAGATTTTAATTCAGTCAAGCAGATAATTCTCAATCTGATTGTTAATGCAAGGGATGCGATAAAAGAGCAGGGCGGAGCAATAATAGTGGGTACAGAGAGTAGAACAGTTGATAATGAGAGCAGTGGCCATTGTGCAGGGGAATCAATGCCCGGCAAATACACTTGTTTCTATGTGGAAGACAATGGAGAAGGTATAGGTGAAGAAATAAAGAAACACATGTTTGAACCATTCTTCACAACAAAGGATGTCAGCAAAGGGACAGGCTTGGGACTTTCTGTTGTAAAAACCCTTATTGAGAAGCAAAACGGATTCCTTGATGTATATACACAAAAAGGGAAGGGGACGCGTTTTACCGTATGTTTCCCCTATGCTGATTTCATTGAAGAAAATAATGTCAGAGAGGAGGATTCATTTAATGACCTTAAAGGCAATGGAGAAACGCTTCTGATTATTGAGGATGATAATATTATGCTGAGGACTGCTCAAAACACATTGGGACAATTCAATTATCATGTATATCCAGCCAATTCGGCAAGTCAGGCGAGGACAATTTTCACAGAGAATCTTGACAGTATAGATATTGTCTTTACTGATATCAATCTGCCTGACGGTAAAGGCACTGAAATAGCAGATGAATTCATATCAAAAAAACCGGAGCTGAAATTTATTTTCACAAGCGGTTATATAGACAGGGGATTTGATTCTACTATGACTCAGTACCGGCATATCAGTTTTATTCGGAAACCGTATATGTTCAGAACATTACTCAGTGAGATAAAGGCATTATTGGACAATGAACACAAATAAACAAACCAAGGAGTGTATATGAAACAATTTATACTTATAATGTGCATAATTATTATTACGGGCTGCTCTACTTTGCATCCTATTGTCATAGGCGAGACCCCTCTTCTTATTGACCATAAGGCAGCAGTGCTGGGTGATATACCGGTTGAGTACATCAATAGAGCAAAACAGGAGCTCATAATTGCCTATGGGCATACATCACACGGCAGTCAGCTCATCACTGGTATGGAAGGACTTGTGAATTTTGCAGGCAGTGATTATGCATTCAGTGCATCTGCAGATGACACCCTTTTAACTATCTGCGATACACCATTTTCAGGTGCATATGATCTCGGCAATCCCAACCGGACAGCATGGGCAGATGCAACACGTGATTATCTCAATAACCATAGTGAAGTGAATGTTATTATATGGTCCTGGTGCGGTCAGGTTTCAGATGCAAGTGAGGGTGATATAGATACGTATCTGACTCTTATGAATAATCTGGAGTATGATTATCCAAATGTAATGTTTGTATATATGACAGGTCATCTGGACGGCAGTGGTGAAGAGGGCAATCTGCATCTGCGCAATGAGCAGATCAGGGATTACTGTATTGACAATAATAAAATTCTGTATGATTTTGCTGATATTGAGTCATACGACCCTGACGGTAATTATTATCTGGATAGATATTGTAATGATAATTGTGATTTTGATTCCAATGGTGACGGTGTGCGGGATTCAAACTGGGCAATTGCATGGCAGAACAATAATCCGGATGACTGGTATGACTGCTCAGCTGCCCATACTCAGCCACTCAATGGCAATCTCAAGGCTTATGCTGCCTGGCATCTCTGGGCACGCCTTGCAGGATGGGAATAATTATCAGTATTTTCATCAGAGCAATATGCTCCAAATCCCGGGGACGGTCCTTTACAATTGCAAGAATTTACAAAAATAAGGGTTCTTCTCCATTTCAGTTGGTGGATTTACCGGGAAACGCCTGTTTAGCCTTTAATTCAAAGTATTGTATATCGGTATAACCGTAAGCATTGCTTTCATCATGTCCGAATTATCACAATCTCTGACAATATACATC
>JAXHVG010000154.1:0-3112 GCA_034189245.1 Caldifarciminota bacterium | reverse complement strand
TACCCTGTCATAGGGGTCATCTGTCTCCACAACAGGGGGTTTCTCCTCATTACTCAATGGCAGAAAGCTCATAAGACGCCTGACCTGCTCAAGCACCTCCTCGTCATTTTCATACATGAAATGAGATACACCGGATTTGGATGAATGCACACCTGCTCCGCCAAGATCCTCAGTAGTAACTTCCTCATTGAGTACTGACTTCACCACCTTGGGTCCTGTAAGAAACATGTATGATGATTTCTTCACCATGAATACAAAATCGGTTATTGCAGGTGAATAAACAGCTCCGCCTGCACAAGGACCCATAATAGCCGATATCTGAGGGATTACACCGGAATACATCACATTGCGGAGGAATATGTCAGCATAACCTGCAAGTGATTCAATTCCCTCCTGTATTCTCGCTCCGCCCGAATCATTGAGACCAATGAGCGGCACCCTGTTCTTGGCAGCCATTTCCATGACCTTGACAATTTTTTCTGCAAATGTCTCAGAAAGCGATCCCCCGAAAACTGTGAAATCCTGAGAAAAAACATATACAGGCCTGCCGTCAATTGTACCATATCCCGTAACAACACCGTCTCCATAATATTTCTTCTTGTCAATTCCGAAATTATTGCAGCGGTGCACAACAAGTGAATCAAATTCCTCAAATGAATTCTCATCAAGCAGTATGTCCAGTCTTTCCCTTGCAGTGAGCTTGCCTCTGCTGTGCTGTTTCTCAATCCTTGATTCACCGCCTCCCTGCTGTGCCTTCTCCTTGAGTTTCTTTAATTTTAGCAGTTTCTTTTCTATACTCAATTCTGTCTCCTTTTTAATTTATTGAAACAAAAACAGTGAACAAACATTTACCCGTCACTCTCTAGTTCCCTCTCTATTGTATACAGCACAATATCAGGTGAGAATGATTCAGAGTAGTAGTCGGGCGTATATATATTATTGTTCAAAATATATTGCTTGGCTTTCTTGAAATACCCTCTTGCAGTACTCTGCTTGTTCATCTTTCCGTATATTCTGCCGAGATAGTAAAGGGCATACACAAAATTGGGTTTAAGGGCAACGGACTTCTTGAGATATCCCAGTGCAAGTGAATAATCCATTTTACCGAAGAAATAGGATCCGAGGATAAAATGAGTATCATGGTCTGCCAGACCACCCTGTTTGAGTGTCCTGCCCATATACTGTATATTGAGAAGATCATCTGTACGTGTATATGTAAGAAGCAGGAGCTTATAGATATCACTCTTCTCCTCGCCCTTTCTCAGCAGATTATGCAGTATGTTCTCCACTGCCTCATAGTCCTTCTCCCTGAAATGATCAATTGCATCATTAAATTCCTTCTCAGAATTGTCCCCTTGACTGTCCTTGATAAAATATACAAATCTGTCACTTGCCTTGAATCTCAGTCCTGAGTGTATGAACTGTGATGTATTCTTCTCCGGCATAATGATTATCCCATTGTCGGCAAGCATCTCATTCATACCTTTGATTACGGAGTTCTTGGCATCATCCCTGTAATGCCTGAACGGTTCATTGAACAGTATAATATCAAATGCAGCTGTCTTGAATGGCATAGAGGCAATTGAACCATTGACAGGCAGATTATACTGTTTAAACCCTTCATCAATACTGTAATGGCTCGTTTCATCACTGAAACTCTCAAGTTCTCTGACATTTGCCCTGATAAAGTAATCATGTTCCCATATACCCTTTTGTGATTTCTTAAGCATCTCTATGGAGAGATTGAGATCAAAGAGTATTACGGATTTACCTGATAGTTTCTCTTTCATGGAATCTATCAGTATAAGAAGGGAATAGTTAAACTGTCCCCTGTCATTATTTACTGTGAGAATACGGAGATTATCCCCGGGGAATTGAGCGATTTTATCAACAATAAACTGCTGATACTCCCTATTATCAAAAAAGGGTCTACTTCTTGACAGCAGCCCCTCTATGATCTTTTCATCAGCATCATCCCTGTTTCTCCATTTATCAGCAAGGAATTCAATCTTTCTTGCAAGCACCGGAGAAATATCCAGAAGATAATCCTCACTCAATTTGTCAATTAATATATTAGCATCCATATAAAATACAATAATTTATTATTTAATTAAATTATCATATTTTACATTATAATTCAAGTACTATCTAATCCTTTTTTATTATTATCCGCTTATTTTCATAACCAATGGACACCCTGTCGCCTTGCTTGATATCACCTGCAATGATCTTTTCAGAAAGCGCATTCTCCACATCGGACTGTATCACCCGTTTAATGGGTCTTGCACCATACTGTGGTATGTAGCCCTTTTCAGCAATAAAATCAATCAGTGATTCCTCAAATTCAATATCCAGTTCAAATTCCATTGTCCTCTCTGAAAGATAAGATAGCTGGAGTTCAACAATACTTTTTATCTGCTCTCTGCTGAGGGTTCTGAATACAATCATCTCATCTATTCTGTTGATGAATTCCGGTTTAAAATGATTTCTCACCGCATTCTCAATATTTGACTCAATGGCTTCGTAATCGGCAGTAAAATCCGTTGAATGTGAACCTATATTGGATGTCATGATGAGTATTGTATTACGGAAATCAACAATATGCCCCTGTGAATCAGTGAGGCGTCCGTCATCCATAACCTGGAGCAGCACATTGTAAACCTCCGGATGGGCTTTTTCAATTTCATCCAGCAGTATCACGGAGAAGGGTTTTCTTCTCACAGGTTCTGTGAGCTGCCCGCCTTCACCATAACCCACATAACCGGGAGGTGCCCCTATGAGGCGCGACAGTGAATATTTTTCCATGTATTCACTCATATCAAGACGGACCATTGCATTCTCAGTATCAAACATGAATTGGGCCAATGCCTTGACAACCTCAGTTTTGCCGACGCCTGTAGGACCCACAAAGAGGAATGTGCCTATCGGTTTATTGGGATCTGAAAGACCTGCACGCGCTCTTCTGATTGCATTGGATATTGTCTTGATAGCACGGTCCTGTCCAATGACCCGGTCATGTATTCTCTCTTCCATATGGAGGAGTTTCCGGGATTCTGTCTCCAGCATACGGCTTACAGGAATGCCTGTCCATTCAGAGACAATATCCGCAATG
>JAXHVG010000153.1:0-5587 GCA_034189245.1 Caldifarciminota bacterium | reverse complement strand
ATTACATACAGTGATATACCTGTCAATAATAATTATATAGATGAGCTTGCCGGTATCGGGATTGTGCCTTTAAGGGAGTCCAAATGGCTCAATGGTGTATCTGCCCGGGTCTCATCAGAACAACTCAGTCAGCTGGGAAGTAAAAAATTCATATATAAGGTAAGGCCTGTTGCAGGTTTTTCGGGGAGCCGCGATCTGAAGACAGTTGAGAAGAAACTGCCCAAGGATGCCAAGGAGGATTCAACAGTCAATATATACAATTACGGTTCTGCATCAAGATTTCAGATTGAACAGGTCTTTATCCATAAGCTGCACAACAGGGGATATACAGGCAGAGATGTATTAATCGGGCTCCTTGATACAGGTGTGAAGGTTAAAGAAGAAGATGGAAGATGGGTCGCCGCCCACGAGGCACTGGCGGATATCAATATTGTCTATACATACTCATTTATTGATGACACGGATTATGTAGGTATGCTGGAGGCAACGGAGGATGAACTCATCAAGGTTGACCATGGCACGAAGATGCTCGGTTTATTAGGGGCATACAGGTCCAGTGATCTTGTTTCACCTGCATTCGGTGCTGATTACATGCTCTTTGAGACAGAGGATCCAACAGAGGAAGTGGCTGCAGAGGAGGATAACTGGATAAGGGCTTGTGAGGTTGCGGAGAGTCTTGGCGTTGATATCATATCATCATCACTTGGTTACAAGGACTGGTATCCCTATTCATACATGACAGGTGATTCATGCCTCATTTCCATTGCAGCGGACATTGCAGCTTCAAAGGGTGTGCTTGTTGTCAATGCAATGGGGAATATCAATGAGAATACAGACAGTCCCGATACATCAATCATAGCTCCTGCTGATGCTGATTCCATAATATCTGTCGGGGGTGTTGATGATTACAATACACTGTCACCAATCAGTGCCACAGGTCCCGCATATGACAGGTATATAGCGGATTCTACAGGTGCACTGGATACAATGCCGGCAGGATGGCGCATCAAACCGGAAGTCCTTGCATTGTCCGATTACCCATACACAGTTGTTACAAATAATGATTCAATGTATAATTTTGTCAGGGGCACATCGGGGGCAACAGCTATTATTGCCGGAGGGTGCGCATTGCTGCTTCAGGCACATCCGCAGTGGTCACCCATGGATGTGAGGAATGCCCTGACATCAACTGCATACCCCCCATTCGTATCACAGATTGATTCCGCTTTCAGGATTACTCCCAGTGATACTGTCGGATTCGGGATTGCTGATTTTGAAAGTGCTGTGATGTTTACTGACAGTGAAGAGATTGTGGATATTGAAACCGATGAGATGCTCGGCATCTACCCCAATCCTGCAAGCATTGAATCAGGACATGCCTATATACCATTCAAATTAATACACAGGATAATGAATCTCAAACTGGAGGTATATACATTAACAGGAAAGAAGATATATCATGAAGAGAGGGAAGATCTCCTGCCGGGTGTATACACAGGTTCTGAGGGTTTTGTCTGGGATCTCAGTAATTCCGTAAGTCCGGGCACCTATATTGTGATATTTGACTCACGGTTTGTTAAGGATATCAAGAAAATAACCATCATACCTTAAATAGCGGAGGATATATGAAATACAGATTGATTGTATGTCTGTTTATAGTATCACTGCTTCCACTCAGTGCATTCTCAATGCACAATGATGAATGCAGTATTGTATTCAGTGATACAGGGGAAGGTTCATTCTTTGATTATTATAATAATTTGATTGAAAATAATGAGCGTATAATACTCACAAGTGATTTTCTCTTTTATCTGGAGCATCTCTTTCTGGATTATTCTCTGAGATACACGGAAGAAGAGTATTTGATAGATGATTTTGAATTATTCCTCAGCAGAGCCATTGAATTGACAGAAAAGAGATACAGTGATTATACAAATGACAGTATCAGGGATTCATATGAGAGGGTGATGGCATATCTCTATGTGCCCCTCAAAATACTCAATGATAATACAGCAATACCACCGTCATTACGGGATTATGTCAGTGAAGAGATATCACTGATTAACACTCAGGCATTCAACAGAAAATCGCCTGTCTTTTTGAGAAAGGAGGATTATACGCAGTATAAGCCGAGGGGGCATTATACAAGTTCAGAGGAACTGAAGAGATATTTCAAGGCAATGATGTGGCTGCAGAGGATGCGTTTTGAAGCTGATGCTGATATACCTGACAGACATCTCTTTACAAGATGCATATTGATGCTCGCTGATATAACCCAGACCAAGCAGATTAAAAGCATATTTGCACCAATTGATGATATTATCTCGTTCTATCTGCCCAGGAGTGATGATATTACATTCACTGAGGCATATGAATTGTTCCCCGATGAGATTAAACAGGAAAATCTGCTGGATAATGCACTGATGGATGATTATGTATCAGAACTCAGGGCAAATGCAAATGCAGTGATACGCTCTGATATTCTGGCTGATACTGACAATATGCCGCTCTATGCAGGACTTATGGGTCAGAGATACATATTTGATTCACATCTCTTTACTGAACTGGTCTATCCTGCTGTCGGCAAATTCACCGGGACACGCAGGGAGGCATTCACACTGGGCAGTGGAGTCAGATTATTCCCGCGCTCACTGGATCTTTTCTATCTCATAGGGTCACGGACAGCAGGGGAAATACTCACAAATCAGCAGGATAATGCCTATGAAAATTACAGCCGGCAGGTGAATAGTATGAGAGAGGTCTATGAGCAGCTGGATGACAATAATCTCTATAACAGGATGCTCGCCCAGTACAGTCATATGCTGAAAGCAGATATTGATATATGTTTCATGAATAATGAGTTGTGGAAATACAAAACACTCAATACTGCTCTTGCCTCATGGGCATATCTGAGGCACGATGTGATACTCTATGCCAAACAGTCCTATACTGCCAAGATCACATCTGCAAAACCAATGCCTGAAAAGAAGATATATTTTATTGCAGAGCCGTACAGTGAATTGTACAGTATTATGAAAAATGACATGGAATTTATATCAGGGAAATTAGCTGATTATACCGGTGACAGAAAATACTCTGATGCTTCTGATGGTATTGTATCAATGATTGAACTGCAAATGCAGATAGGAGAAAAGACAATGAAGGGCAAACCTTCAGAAAGAAGCAGTGATGTCAAATATGCACTTGCTCTTGCTGAGAGAGCATTGAAACGATTCCTCTCAGGCAGCAGCAAGGAGGAAAATGCTGTGATGATAGCTGATATACATACTGATCCCAATTCAAGGCAGGTCCTTGAGGCGGGGACAGGAAAAATAATGAATATGCATATTAACAGGAGCGGTCATGTCTATACAGGCGGTATTATACCATTCTATGAATTCAAGCAGCCTGCTGACAAGAGGCTTACTGACGGGGAATGGCGTGAAATGATAAGGAAAAATGAAAATGACGGTTTACTGAGACCATGGCAGGAGTTGCTTTTTGAAGATAATAGCAGGTAAATACGCAAACAGAAACCTGTCAACAAAGGGCATCAGCAGAAAGATAACCAGACCTGTTCAGGCAATAATCAGAAAATCCGTATTCTCCAAACTCGGTGATATAAGGGGCTTGACTGTTCTGGACCTTTTCTGCGGAACCGGTGTAATGGGCATAGAATCACTCTCAAGGGGATGTGAATATGTCATATTTGCAGACAGAAACAGGCATAATATAAAAATACTCCATGAGAATATGCAGCTCTTGGATGAGGAGAATTATGAAGCTCATGCTGTTGATTTCAGGATGGCTCTCAAGGCAATGAACAATAACAGCAAACAGGCTGATATCATTATTGCAGATCCACCTCATAAATGGGTTGAAAAATTCTCTGTATTAAATTATATTAGTAAATACAATGTGCTGGCTCCCGGAGGTATTGTGATACATCATATGTCAAGAGACCGGGAATTGGAGCAGGAAGGTTTTGCCCGTATTGACAGTGCAGTGTTTGGCAGAAATAAATTTATTATTTTCAGAGAGGAGAATTGATGGAAGTAGTGTATCCCGGAACATTTGACCCGATTACAAAAGGGCATATTGACATACTTGAGAGAGCTCTCAATGTATTTGACTCAGTAACAGTACTCATATCAAATAATCCAACAAAGGACACACTATTTGATGTAGAAGAGAGGAGGGAGATGGCTGAAGAGTCAGTGAGGTATCTGAAAAATGTTCATGTGAAGAGCTATAAGGGGCTCATTGTCAATTATATAAGGAAGAATAATGTAAAGACAGTTATCAGGGGTCTCAGGGCTGTATCTGATTTTGAATATGAATTTCAGATGGCAATGACAAACCGGCGGCTCTATGAGGAATTTGATGTAATGTTTTTCATTACTGACATGAAGTATATATATCTCAGTTCATCCATTGTCAAGGAAATAGGAAAATTCAATGGCGATATTTCCCGCATGGTTCCGGAAAATGTTGCAGCAAAGATCAGGGAGAAGTTCAATAATGTATAGAAGACAGAGACAGTCAATATTCTCAGGGAGTAATATTACCCTCTATCTGATAGGCATAAATGTAGCTGTTTTTATACTGGAACTTGTCGCTTATGAATTTCTCGTGCGCAATTTTGCACTGATACCGGTTCTCGTGACAAAGAGATTCTATCTGTGGCAATTCCTCACTCACATGTTTCTGCATGGGGGCCTATGGCATTTATTCTTCAATATGTTCGCTCTCTTTATTTTTGGTTTGCCCCTTGAAAGGCATTGGGGCTCCAATAAATATCTCAAATACTATATTGTTGCGGGACTGGGCGGCGGTCTTCTTCACTATCTGATAGACCCTATGTCCCCCATACCTTCACTGGGTGCTTCAGGGGCTGTGTACGGACTTCTTCTGGCATTCGGTCTTACTTTCCCGAACCGTGTACTCTATATCAATTTCCTTATACCTATAAAAGCAAAATATGCAGTACTGATATTCGGCGGTATAGAACTGTTCCTCGGTATTACAGGTGCGCAATCAGGTATTGCCCATTTTGCTCATCTTGGAGGCCTGTTAACAGGACTTCTCTATCTCAAGGGGGGTGACTGGATTGGCAAGGTCAAGGGGAAAGGCAGACAGTCGGAGATATTCCGGCAATATGATGAAAAGCAGAAGGATTCCAAGAAACAGCGGTTTGATGAATTAATGGACAAGATTGCAGCAAAGGGATATGATTCACTGACAGAGAGAGAAAAGGCTGAACTGGATAAGCTCTCTGCTGACATATATTCTGATGACTGATATTTTCTACAGGAATTATGCTTCATTTCTCAGGGAAAAATTTCACTGCAGGGTATATAAGATACCTATAAATATCAATACCACTTGCCCCAACAGGGATGGCTCATTATCAGAAGGCGGCTGTATATACTGTTCACGGGATGGCTCCGGTACAGGGTCTGATGCTTCTGTTAGAGAACAGGCAGCACACTTCATTGACAGAAGCAGGAGTAAGTATGACAAATTCATACCCTATTTCCAGTCATACTGTAATATGTACGGTAATCCCTCCTATCTTCACGGAAAG
>JAXHVG010000152.1:0-13147 GCA_034189245.1 Caldifarciminota bacterium | reverse complement strand
AAGGAGGCATAAATGGCAAAGGAAAAGTTTGACAGGTCAAAGCCGCACATGAACATAGGAACGATAGGACATGTGGACCATGGAAAGACGACATTGACAGCAGCGATAACAAAGTTATTGGCATTAAAGGGTTATGCGGACTTTACGAAGTTTGAGATGATAGACAAGGCACCGGAGGAGAAGAGCAGGGGAATAACGATTAATGTGGCGCACATAGAGTATCAGACAGACAAGCGTCATTACGCGCATGTAGATTGTCCGGGTCATGCTGACTATATCAAGAACATGATAACAGGAGCAGCGCAGATGGACGGAGCAATACTGGTAGTAGCAGCCAATGACGGAGCAATGCCGCAGACACGCGAGCATCTGCTGTTGGCCAAGCAGGTCAATGTACCGGCAATAGTGGTATTTTTAAACAAGACAGACATGGTAGATGACGAGGAGATAATAGAGGTAGTAGAGATGGACATACAGGACACACTTGAGCACTTTGATTTTCCGTCAGAGGAGATACCGATAATCAAGGGCAGTGCATTGAAGGCACTGGAGAGTGAGAGTGAGGACTATGATTCAGAAGACTACAGTGCAATAAGAGAGCTTCTTGATGCAGTTGACACCTATTTTCCGGAGCCTGAGAGGGCAAAGGACAAGCCGTTCCTGATGAGTGTAGAGGATGTATTCTCAATAACAGGGAGAGGCACAGTGGCAACAGGCAGAGTGGAGAGAGGTCAGATCAATTCAGGAGACGATGTGGAGATCATAGGACTGGGCGCCCACAAGAAGACAGTGGCGACCTCTTTGGAGATGTTCAAGAAGATACTGGACTATGCAGAGGCGGGCGACAATATAGGCGTGCTATTAAGAGGCATAAACAAGGATGAGATAACAAGAGGCATGGTACTGGCGAAACCGGGATCAATAACCCCGCATACGAAGTTCAAGTGCAATGTATATGTATTGTCCAAGGAAGAGGGCGGCAGGCACACATCATTCAAAGACGGATACAGGCCTCAGTTCTATTTCAGGACGACAGATGTAACAGGTTCAATAGAGCTTGGAGAAGGCATAGAATTTGTGAAGCCCGGAGACACGGTAGAGCTCAATGTAGAGCTGATAGAACCGATAGCAATGGAAAAGAATCTCAAGTTTGCAATCAGGGAAGGCGGCAGGACAGTCGGTGCCGGAACTGTGCTTGAAGTAATGGAATAAGGATTCAAAATGAGAGAAAAGATCAAACTCGCATGTAGTGAATGCAAACGGATTAATTACTCAACAAAGAAGAACAAGAGAAATACTCCTGACAAGATTGAACTGAAGAAATACTGTCCTTTCTGCAGGAAACACACACTGCATAAGGAAAAGAAATAAATTAAATAGGCCAGTAGCTCTAATTGGCTAGAGCGCCGGTCTCCAAAACCGGATGTTCGGGGTTCGAGTCCCTGCTGGCCTGTTTTCAAATTAAGGAGAAAACATGTGGAAAAAACTTAAAAACTATCTCATAGATGTCAAGTTTGAGATAAAGAAACTTGTGATACCCGACAAAAAGAGTCTATGGGGTTCTACCTTTGTTGTGATACTTGTATCCATAGCACTGTCTGTCCTGATTGGTCTTTTTGATTTCATTATATCAAAGGGCTTGATCATGATAACGAGGTAAAGGCATGGAAACAAAGTGGTTTTTACTACAAGTATATACAGGTTATGAGAAGAAAGCCAAGAAGCTCATTGAAGCTGAGGCAAAGATCAATAATCTCAGTGACAGGATTGAGAATATTTTCATACCTTCAGAGTATGTCGGCCGCATAAGAAAAGGCAAGAAGGTAGTAGTTGAAAAGAGTATTTATCCGGGTTATGTTTTCATAGAGATGGAAGACAGTCCTGAAATGACTCAGTTTATTGCTGCAGTTTCAGCTGCCTCAACATTTATATCCGGCAGAAGAAAACCTGTTGCACTCAAGAAGAGTGAGGAGAAAATGATCTATGAACTTCTTGAGAACAAGGATAATATCAGGGAAGTCATGGAGATACCATTCAAGGAAGGCGACAATGTGAAGATAACAGCAGGACCATTCAGGGACTTCACCGGTGTAGTGGAGGAAATTTACGAGGAAAGAGAGAAAATGAAGATAACAGTAACTATATTCGGAAGATCAACGCCTGTTGAAATATCATTCACACAGGCAGAACTTATTGGTAATTAACCCACAAGGGGGAGATAAATGGCAAAGAAAGTCAAAAGCACAATCAAACTGCACATTCCGGCCGGACAGGCAACACCGGCACCTCCGGTAGGTCCCATCCTTTCCCAGCATGGTATCAATATCATGCAGTTCTGCAAGAGATTCAATGCAGAAACAGAGAAAGAGAAGGGAATCCTGACACCGGTTGTTATCAGTGTGTATATGGACAACTCCTTTTCATTTATCACTAAGACCCCGCCTGCTTCAACTTTAATTAAGATGGCAGCCGGACTGGAGAAGGGCTCAGGTGTCCCGAATCAGGATAAGGTCGGAAAGATAAAGAAGGAAGATGTCAAGAAGATTGCAGAACAGAAGATGGAAGACCTCAATGCAAAAGACCTTGAAGGTGCTATGAGGATGATAGAGGGCACAGCCCGAAGCATGGGCATAGTGGTGGAGGAATAATATGAAAGGAAGCAAGAGATACAAGGAAATTAGGAATAAAGTTGACAAAACCAGGGATTATCCTGTAGCTGAAGCAGTCAGCATGATGAAAGAACTGGCAACAGCGAAATTTGACGAATCAGTTGAGATAGCGATAAATCTCGGAGTTGACCCCAAGAAGAGTGACCAGAATGTCAGAGGAGCAACAACACTGCCTCACGGAACAGGGAAATCCCCCAAGGTGCTTGTCTTTGCTGCAGGTGATAAGGCAGAGGAAGCAAAAGAGGCAGGAGCTGATTACATAGGTGATGAGGAAATGGCACAGAAGATACAGGACGGATTCCTTGAATTTGATTCAGTAATCACAACTCCTGATCAGATGAAGATAGTGGGCAAACTCGGTAAGATCCTGGGACCAAGAGGATTGATGCCCAGCCCCAAGACAGGTACTGTGACAAATGACATTAAATCTGTTGTTGAGGAGACAAAGAAGGGCAGAGTCAATTACAGGATTGACAAGACAGCCAATATACATTCACTGGTCGGCAAGATATCTTTTGATGAAAATCAATTAGCGGAAAATATCAAATATTTCATATCAGAAATCAAACGCGCAAAACCACAGGCAGCCAAAGGCGTTTATATCAAAAGCGTCACAGTATCAACTACAATGGGGCCGGGTATTCCCATTGATCTTTCTGAAATAGGAAAAGCTAAATAAGGAGACAAAATGGGCAATCCTAAAATCATTGAAAAGAAAAAGAAAATCGTAGAAGAAATTGCTCAGAAGTTTGAAGAGGCACAGGGTATTTATTTCACTGACTTCAAGGGCATGAATGTAGCCCAGGTCAATGAGATGAGGCGTGCATTTGACGAGCAGGATGTAGAGTACAAGGTGTATAAGAATTCCTATATCTCATTTGCAGTCAAAGGTACATCAATGGAAGAGAACCTTGGTGAGAAGTTTATCGGAAACACATCAATAGCTCTTTCATATGAAGACCCTGTATCACCTGCAAGAGTCATTAAGGAGATCAGCAAGAAGTACAAGAGACCGAGAATCAAATCGGCATTTCTTGAAGGCAGATTCTTTGATGAAGAGAGCATTAAGAAGGTCGCAGACCTGCCCTCACGGGATGTGCTGCTCTCTCAGGCAGTTGCAGGAATACAGGCGCCGATTTCAAGCTTTGTATATACCCTCGGCGGTATATTGAGCAATTTTGTCTATACGGTTGAAGCAGTCAAGAACAAAAAAGAAGAAAATAAATAAGGGGGCATTAAATGTCTGAAGCAAAAGATAAAATCATGGAACTTATAGAGAATATGACAGTCATGGAACTGGCAGAACTTGTTGAAGAACTTAAGGAAAAGTTTGACGTGCAGGCAGCAGCGCCGGTAGCAGCAGCAGCAGCACCTGGTGCAGCAGCTGATGAGGAAGAAGAAAAAACAACAGCAACACTGATTCTTGAATCAGCAGGTGACAAGAAACTGCAGGTTATCAAGGCAGTCAAGAAGATCATGGATATTGGTCTTAAAGAGGCAAAGGGCATGGTTGACGAAGCCCCGAAGGAACTCAAGAAAGACATACAGATGGAAGAAGCCGAGAAGATCAAAGAGGAACTTGAGGCAGCCGGCGCAATTGTCACTCTTAAGTAAATCAGAAAGGGGCACTGCCATGTGCCCCTTCCCAAAAATTAAAAGGGGTAAAAGTTAATGGAAAGAAAAAATTTCTCTCGTTTAAATACAATCATTGATATGCCCGATCTTCTCTCAGTTCAGAAGGAGTCTTATGATAAGCTTCTTCAGGCATCTGTTGAACATGAAAAGAGGGAGCGTATTGGTCTGCAGAAGATATTTGACGATACATTCCCGATTGAAGATGTGCACGGCAGGTTTATACTGGATTTTGTCAGATATGAGATAGAAGAACCCCTCTATTCATTTGAAGAATCCAAATACAAGGGCATAACATATGCCGCTCCGCTGAAGATCACCCTCAAGCTTATTTTCAAGAATATTGATGAGGAAACGGATGAGCCCCTTGATTCAATAAAGGATATTATTGAACAGGATGTCTATCTCTGCAATGTACCTCTGATGGGTGATAATAAGGCCTTTCTCATTAATGGAGTGGAGAGGGTCATAATAAATCAAATTCACCGTTCACCCGGTGTATTCTTTACTGAGACAACAAGCAGTTCCGGAAAACAGAAATATATTGCCCAGCTGCTTCCCAATAAGGGCGCATGGCTGGAGTTCAATGTTGACCACAATAATGTGATGCATGCCAATCTTGACAGAAGAAGGAATTTTGCTGCAACAATACTTTTAAGAGCATTCGGCCATGACACAAATGAGAAGATATTTGACCTGTTCTTTGACAGGGAAACAGTGAAATTCTCCCGGAAGGATGCAAAGAACAAGAATAATCCGCTTTTAAAGAGAATGCTTGCAAGTGATATTATTGACAAGGAGACAGGTGAAATAATTTACGAAGCGGGCACTAAAGTCAATAATGCAATGCTTGATCATCTGCTCAGTTTTGATATCAGTGAGATTGAACTGGTAAAAGCTGTAGAAGAAGAGACAGATATAATATTCAAGACACTCAAGAAGGACAATACGGATTCCTATGAGGAAGCAATAGAAAAGATTTACACCCTCGTAAGGGGTACAACACCGGCAACAACGGAGATTGCCGAAAAGTTCTTTGAGAATGTCTATTTCAATGTTAAACGCTATGAAATCGGCAAGGTCGGAAGATTCAAGCTCAATAAGCGTCTGGGACATAATGTGGATGAGAATGAAGAGGGTCTTGTACCTGAAGATATTATTGAGACATTGAGGAAACTGATGCATCTTTCACTGGACAATACGGAGAATGATTTTGATGATATTGATCACCTGGGCAACAGGCGGCTGAGACGTGTCGGAGAACTCCTTGAAAATACACTCAATCATGCACTTTCAAAGATGGTCAAATCCATTAAGGAAAGAATGATGCTCAAGGATATTTCTTCACTGACACCAAAGGATCTCATTAATGCAAGACTCATCTCATCAATGATAATGAGTTTTTTCTCAACCAGTCAATTGTCACAGTTCATGGAGCAGACAAACCCGCTTGCAGAACTCACGCATAAGAGAAGAATGTCAGCACTAGGTCCGGGCGGTCTCACAAGAGAGACAGCGGGATTTGAGGTGAGGGATGTCCATCACTCCCATTACGGGAGGATATGCCCCATTGAAACACCTGAGGGCCCCAATATCGGACTTATCACATCACTTTCAACCTATGCCAGAATAAATGAATACGGATTCATTGAATCACCGTACAGAAAAGCGGAAAAGGGAAAGGTAACGGATAATATAGAGTATCTTACAGCTGATGAAGAAGATAAATATACAATAGCGCAGGCAAATGCGAGAATTGACAGCAAGGGGAAATTCCTTGACAAGTATGTACTGTGCAGAAGAAAGGGAGAATACCCCATGGTTCCCAGGAATGAGGTTGATTACATGGATGTATCACCTGCACAGCTCGTTTCACCATCTGCATCACTCATACCATTTCTTGAACATGATGATGCAAACAGAGCATTGATGGGCTCAAATATGCAGCGTCAGGCAGTACCTCTCTTGAGGCCAAGTGCACCTGTTGTCGGAACCGGAATGGAAGAAAAGGCAGCAAGGGATACAGGCAGTGTTGTACTGGCTGAAAATGACGGAACAGTTGAGGAAGTGACAGGTGACTATATTAAGATCAAAGCGCCGGGGAAACACAGTGAGAATATATTTGAAGAGGATGCAGGTTATGACCTCTATCACCTAAAGTCATTTGAAAGGACAAATCAGGATACTACTGTAATACAGAAGCCCATTGTATCTGTCGGAGACAAGGTTAAAACAGGCGATATTATTGCAGACGGGCATGCCTGCGAAAACGGAGAACTGGCTCTCGGGCAGAATATGCTTGTTGCTCTCATGCCCTGGCGCGGATATAATTTTGAGGATGCAATAATCATTTCCGAAAGGGTGCTTCATGAGGATACTCTCACTTCCATACATATCAATGAGCAGGAAGTGGATCTGAGGGAAACAGAACTCGGACCTGAAGAATTCACCAGAGAATTGCCCAATGTACCTGAAGAAGCATTAGCGGACCTTGATGAGAACGGCATAATAAGGATAGGTGCAAAGGTCAAACCGGGCGATATACTGGTAGGCAAAGTAACACCGAAGGGTGAAGTGGAGCTGACTCCCGAGGAAAAACTGCTTAAGGCAATATTCGGCGAGAAGGCATCGGATGTCAGGGATACTTCTCTGAGAGTGCCTCCCGGGACAACAGGAGTAGTGCTTGATGTACGTGTTCTCTCAAAGGAATCAACGCGGAAGGAAAATGTTGAAAAAGAAATAGTCAAGCAGATTGAAGAGAAGGTCAGGCACATTGAGAAGAAGCGTCTTGATATGCTTGTTGATATACTGAAAGGCAAAAAGGCAAAGGACAGTGTCTATGATATTTACAGCAGAGTAGTGGTGAGAAAGAACACGCATTTCAACAGGGAAGTGCTTGAGAAAATTGACTACAATACAGTCCTTATTGAGAAGAGTGGATTCGGTGATGATTATGACAAGGTGAAGACCATTGTGAGGGACTCCAACAGGGCAATATCAAAGATCAGGGGTAAGATAGGAGAGGTCTCCATGTCCCAGGTACACGGTGATGAACTGCCCAATGGCGTGCTGAAGAAGGTCAAGGTATTTATTGCACAGAAACGCAATATTCAAATAGGTGACAAATTATCGGGAAGGCATGGTAATAAGGGTGTTATATCAACCATAGTGCCTGTAGAGGATATGCCTTATATGGAAGACGGCACACCTGTGGATATTGTACTCAATCCCCTCGGTGTCCCGTCCAGAATGAATGTCGGGCAGGTTCTGGAAACACTGCTGGCATTTGCCGGCATAAAACTCGGCATGAAATATGCCACACCTGTTTTTGACGGCTGCACTATTGACAATATCAAGGAGTATCTTGAAGAAGCGGGACTCAATCCCAATGGCAAGACCCCGCTGTATGACGGAATGACAGGTGAGAAGTTTGACGAGGATGTCACAGTGGGCTATATGTATATCATGAAACTCTCACATATGATTGAAGACAAGATACATGCAAGGGCAACAGGCCCCTATTCACTTATTTCCCAGCAGCCGCTGGGCGGCAAGGCGCAATTCGGCGGACAGAGATTCGGCGAAATGGAGGTCTGGGCACTGATGGCATATGGTGCTGCTCATTCACTGCAGGAAATACTCACAGTTAAATCGGATGATGTAAGAGGCAGGTCAGATCTCTATGAATCCATTATCAAAGGTAAAAACCCGCCTGATCCGGGATTGCCGGCAGCATTCAATGTGCTGATAAAGGAACTGAACGGACTGTGTCTTGATGTTGAACTGGGTTCAGAGGAAGAGGAGAATAATGACAGTACAGGAGGTAAATAAATGCCCGTACCGAAGAAGAAAAAAAGAAGAATAATCCGCAAACCTGCTGATTTTGATTTTATAAAACTGCGCCTCGCTTCACCCGAGAGGATTGAAGACTGGTCTTATGGAGAGGTGAAGAAGGCAGAGACAATAAATTACAGAACTCAAAAACCTGAGAGAGACGGTCTGTTCTGCGAGAAGATATTCGGTCCTGTCAAGGATTATGAATGTAATTGCGGTAAATACAAGCATGCCAGATACAGGGGCATTGTCTGCGAAAGATGCGGTGTTGAGGTGACAAGATCCAAGGTCAGACGTGAAAGGATGGGTCACATAGATCTTGCTGTTCCTGTAGCCCATATATGGTTCTACAAGGCAGCCCCCACAAAGATAGGAACATTGCTCTCAATCAAGACATCAATTATAGAGAAAATACTTTATTACAATGCCTATGTGGTAATTGATTCAGGCAATACACCTCTTCAGCACGGAGAGGTTCTCTCGGAAGATGAGTATGATGAATACTATACACAATATGGTGAGGATTTTGAATGCAAGATGGGCGCGGAAGCCATCTATGATCTGCTCAAGGCAATTGATCTGGACGAGCTGTCAATGGAACTGAGAATGGAGCTTCAGCATCAGACAAGCAAGGAAGCCAAAAAGAGGATTATCAAGAGACTGAGGCTTGTTGAATCATTCCGCAAATCAGACAACAGACCGGAGTGGATGGTCCTTTACAAACTGCCTGTTATACCGCCTGATCTGAGACCGCTCGTAGCACTTGACGGCGGCAGATTTGCCACAAGTGACCTCAATGATCTGTACAGAAGAGTTATTGCGCGTAATAACAGGCTGAAGAATCTTATTCAGATAGGTGCACCGGAGATAATACTGCGCAATGAGAAGAGAATGCTTCAGGAATCCGTTGATGCACTCCTTGACAATGCAAGAAGGGCAAGACCCATAAAGGGCAGGGGCAACAGACCCCTCAAGAGTCTCACTGATTCGCTGAAAGGTAAGAACGGCAGGTTCAGACAGAACCTTCTCGGCAAGAGAGTTGATTATTCGGGCAGAAGCGTTATTGTAGTAGGCCCCGAGCTGAAGCTGCATCAATGCGGATTACCCAAGAAGATGGCTCTGGAATTGTTCAAACCTTTTATCATTCAGAAACTGGAAGAGAAGTCCATTGCCAATGGTGTGAAGAATGCCAAGAAGATAATTGATGAAGAATCCAATGAAGTATGGAGAATACTTGAGGGTATAACAAAGAATCATCCTGTCCTTCTCAACAGGGCTCCTACACTTCACAGACTCGGCATACAGGCATTTCAGCCTGTTCTTGTTGAGGGTAAGGCGATTGAGCTTCACCCCCTTGTCTGTCATGCATTCAATGCTGACTTTGACGGTGATCAGATGGCTGTCCATATCCCGCTCTCTTATGAGGCGAGGATTGAGGCACAGGTGCTGATGATCTCATCCAATAATATTCTTTCTCCTGCACACGGTAAACCCCTTGCAGCACCTTCCCAGGATATGGTGATAGGTGCATACTATATGACAAAGGAGAGGAATGGACTGAGGGGCGAAGGAAAGATATTTGACAGTGAAGATGAGGTGAGATATCTCTATGAAAAGAATATGGTAGATCTCCATGCAAAGATCAAATACAAGTTCAATGATGAATATATAGATACAACAGTAGGAAGAGTGCTCTTCAACAGCCTCATACCTGAAGAGATAAGATTTGTCAACAAGGCAATGGGAAAGAAAGACCTCTCCAATCTGATTTTTGAGCTGTACAAGAAAACAGGCAATAAGGAGACAGTGTTCTTCCTTGATAAATTCAAGGAAACAGGATTTCATTTTGCCACAAAGAGCGGACTTACATTCGGTATTGACGATATGCTCATTCCCGAGGACAAGTATGAATTGATTGAGGAAGCACAGAAGGATGTTGACAAGATTAACAGAGAGCATACAAGAGGCGGAACCACAACAGAGAAGGAAAGATACAGGAAGGTTGTTGACAGATGGCTCAATACAAGGAATCAGCTCGTAAAGAAGATGAAAATACAGCTGTCAAATGACAGAGACGGCTTCAATCCCATATACATGATGGCAGGTTCAGGTGCGCGAGGCAACTGGGATCAGGTATCACAGCTTGTCGGAATGAGGGGATTGATGCAGAGACCCCAGAAGAAGGTTACGGGCGAGGAGATCATTGAATCACCCATTAAATCCAATTTCAAAGAGGGGCTCACAGTACTGGAATACTTCATATCAACACATGGAGCCAGAAAGGGGCTCACTGATACTGCTCTCAAGACAGCAGAAGCCGGTTATCTCACAAGACGGCTGGTAGATGTAGCACAGGATATTATTGTGACAGAACATGACTGCGGGACCATACTCGGTGTGGAGATGGAACCCATTATTGAGAAGGGTGAGATAGTCACCCCGCTTTCAGCAAGGATAGAAGGCAGATATGCACTGGAGGATATTATCAGTGATGTATCCGGTGAAGTCATTGTGCATGAGGGTGAGGAGATAACAGAGGAAGCTTCCTATGAAATTGAGAAGAACACAGGCATAAACAGAGTGAAGATACGCTCAGTATTGACATGCGAAGCTGAACACGGTATATGCCAGAAGTGTTACGGTATGAACCTTGCAATAGGCAAACTTGTTGAAATAGGGGAATCCGTCGGTGTTATGGCAGCGCAGTCAATAGGAGAGCCCGGAACACAGCTGACATTGAAGACATTCCACTCCGGAGGAACTGCATCAGGTGAAGGAAAAGAGAATCTGATGAAATCCAAGATATCGGGTAAGGTGACTTTCAAGAATATAGAGACAGCAGAGGATTCCGACGGCAATACAATAAACACGAGCAATAATGCGCAGATACTTATCAAGGGACAGGACAAACAGGCAAAGGAGAGTATACTCAATATTCCCATAGGCGCCCAGATACTTGTTGACGACAAGAGTAAAATTGAAAAGAATGCCCCGCTGTTCAAATGGGACCCGTATTACAAGCCCGTACATGCGAAGGTTGAAGGCTATGTCAGATACTCCAATATTATTGACGGCCAGACAGTGAAACGGGAATACTCGGGGGATGAAATATCAACGCTTGTTATTCAGAATAAGGACAAGACACTGCATCCTGTACTGAAAATAGTTGACAAGAATGAGAAGGAAATCAACAAACATCCGGTAGCAGTGGGCTCATACATCACAGTGAAGAACGGACAGAAGGTTTATCCCGGCACAATAATAGCGAAGAAACCAAGCACTCAGATGAAAGGCGGAGATATCACAGGCGGTCTTCCGAGGGTTGTTGAACTCTTTGAGGCGCGGGTACCCAAAGACAAAGCCGTTATATCGGAAGTCGGCGGTACAGTTGAGATAGGAAAGGTAAAGAGAGGCGAGAGGATTATACATATCCATACGCCCAATAATAAGGAATATCAGTATTCAATACCGTATGGCAAGCACATACTCGTTTACAATGGTGAGGTTGTTGAGCCGGGCAATAAGCTCTGTGACGGTGCTATTGACCCGCATAATCTGATGAAGATAAAGACAGTGGGTGAGGTTGCATCATTCCTACTCAATCAGATACAGGAGGTTTACAGGACACAGGGTGTTGAGATCAATGACAAACATATTGCTCTTATCATCAGACAAATGATAAAGTATGTGAAGATAACAGATTCAGGTGAAACTGAGTTCATACAGGGCGAGATAATAGAGAGAGATGAGGTGGACAAGGTCAATAATCATGCGAGAATGGAAGGCCGGAAACCGGCTCTCTATCAGAGACTCCTTATGGGCATTGCCAAATCATCACTCAACACAAAGTCATTCATATCTGCTGCATCATTCCAGGAGACGACAAAAGTATTGACAGAAGCGGCTATTGAGAGTAAAATTGATTATTTAAAAGGTCTCAAGGAAAATGTTATAATGGGGAATCTCCTTCCTGCAGGCACAGGTGTCAAGAAATACAGGAAGATAGAGGATGAACCGATTGCAGTGAATGAAGAAGACGAAGTAACAGAAGAACCGGAAGAACTGAAAACAAAATAAGGAGAATGGCGTATGCCGACAATAAATCAGTTGATAAGGAAAGGAAGAAAGAAGGTAAAGAAGAAGAATAAAGCACCGGCTCTGAAGAATTGTCCCCAGAAGAGGGGGATATGCACCAGAGTCTATACAACAACACCGAAGAAACCCAATTCAGCACTGAGAAAGGTTGCAAGGGTACGTCTCTCAAATGGTTTTGAGGTTACTGCATATATACCGGGAGAAGGACACAATCTTCAGGAGCATTCTGTTGTCCTCATAAGGGGCGGCAGGGTAAAAGACCTTCCCGGAGTGAGATATCATATTGTAAGAGGTGTATATGATTCAGCAGGTGTTGAAGATAGAAGGAAGAGCCGTTCACATTACGGAACAAAGAAACCCAAAAACTAAGGAATGGAGAATATATGCCAAGGCGTAAACGTGTTTTTAAGAAAGAGACATATCTGGATCCCAAGTATAAGAGTGAAGCTGCAGGAAAACTGATCAATTATCTGATGCAGGCAGGCAAGAAATCACTCAGTCTGCGGATATTCTACGATGCACTTGAGATTGTCAGGAAGAAGACAAAGGAAGACGGCATAAAGGTCTTTGAGAGGGCAGTAAATAATGTGAAGCCCATTGTGGAGGTAAGACCGCGCAGAATAGGCGGAGCGACATATCAGGTGCCAATGGAAGTAAGAGCTGAGAGGAAGCTGGCACTGGCAATAAGATGGATGCTCAGTGCAGCCAAGTCACGCGGCGACCATACAATGGCAGAAAGACTTGCATCAGAATTCATTGCTGCTTACAATAAAGAGAATTCCGCTGCCATAAAGAAGAGAGAGGACACACACAGGATGGCGGAAGCAAACAAAGCATATGCGAATTTCCGCTGGTAATATTTGAGCCCGTCATCAGACGGGCTTTTTTTTGAATTATGAAATACCTTAGAAACATCG
>JAXHVG010000151.1:0-2396 GCA_034189245.1 Caldifarciminota bacterium | reverse complement strand
CATCTTTCCGAACACCTTTATCCCCACTATAAGAAGCGGGATATTGATTACAAGCATCACAATGCCGAATGGTGTCTGGAAGAGATGATGCAGTATAATGGATATGCCGGATATACCCCCCGGTATGAGTTTGGCAGGTACAATAAAGAATGCATATGAAGCAGACACTATAAGTATTCCGGCAGATATGAGGATGATGTCCTTTGACATTTTCAATTTCATTATCAGTCCTCTCTTATCAGTTCAATTTTACCCGGCTTTTTGCCATTCATATTAATCACCCTGAGAAGAATATTGCTGCCTACTCTGATTTCACTGCCCTCTTCAGGTATAATGCCTGTCCTATACATTATAAGACCGGCTATTGTCTCATAAGCATTATTCTCCGGCAGATTGATTATATACATCTCATTGATATCTTCAACCCTCATTTCACCGCTCACAATGAGCTTCCCTCTTTCAAAATCATTCTCTGCCTGCGGGTCATACTCATCTTCAATATCTCCGATAAGTTCTTCCACAATATCCTCAAGTGTCACCAGTCCTACAAGACTGCCGTATTCATCAACAATGATGCTCATGTGTTCATTTCTCTTTCTCATATCAGCAAGAAGATAGCTCAGGGATATTGTCTCAGGCGCAAAGAACGGTTCACTGACTATATCATCAATGATCTTATCACGGTCAATAATAAAATCATTTATATTGAGTATTCCCTTTACAGTATCATCCTCAGGGGAATAAACGGGTATTCTCGTATATATCTTCTCCTCATCAAACATCTCCCTCTTCAGTTCGTCAAAATCAAAACCCCTGCTTATCATGAATATCTCCGGCTTGGGCACCATGATCTCAATAACCGGCTTCTCCCTGAATTCAAAAATGCCGCTTATAATGCGTTCCTCTTCCCCCGTTGTCTCTCTTTCATCTGCATGTCCTTTCACAAAATAATACAGATCGCTCTTTGTCAATTTGGGTACAGCAAAATCCCTGTCCTTTATCTTGGCAAAATAGAACAGTATCTCTGACAGGGATGTGGATATGAATATTAGAGGAAGAAAGAGATAGTAGAAAAATCTTATGAATGGAGCATAGAATACAGCATAATTCTCCGGATTCTCCTTGGTTATTGTCTTGGGAATAATCTCACCGACAATCAGTATAATGGATGAGAGAGCAAGTGAGAAGAAGAAGGAATTGCCGACACTCCTTCCGGCGAGAAAAGCATTGCCCAGTATTATTGTTATGAGGGCATTGGCAAGATTATTCCCCACAAGAACAGTATAGAGATAAATCTCCGGTTTTGAGAGCATCCTGTAAAGCAGGTCAAACCATTTATTCTGTTTGTGTTTTACCAGTGTAATGAGTTTGCTTGAGGCAACAAATGCCATTTCACTTGATGTAAAGAAGAATGAGAACATCAGTAAGAACAGTGCAGCTGCAACTGTAAGTATCATTGCATCCCCCTGTCATCAGGCAGTGTCCCGAGCAGTTTCTCTATAATATCCGTAAGTGTGATAAGACCTGTTGTCCTGTTGTTTCCGTCCCTCAAAACAGCAATATGGATACGGTTTTTAAGGAAAAAGGAGAGAAGCTTGAATACCTTTATCTCGGGATTAATGAAATGCACCTCTCTTATTATCCCCTTTACTGTAGTATTGGGTTCAAGGAATATCATATCCTTGAAATAGATCATTCCTATTATATTATCAATCTCTTCATTAATAACAGGAAGGCGTGAAAACCTATTTTCCCTGAAATTTTCGGATACTTCCTCAAAATCCGCGTCCCTGTCAATATATTCAATATTCTCTCTGGGAACACCGAGGTCACCTGCTTTGAGATTCTTCAGATACAGATACTTCTCAAGCAGAATCACTTCATTCTTTATTGACAGGTCCCTCTCCTTTATCAATCTGAGGAGCTCCTTCAATTCATCCTCATCAAGTTCTCCCGAATGCCTGTCGCCTGTGACAAGAGCCAGCAGGGAAGCCATTGCTCTGGAAAAGAACCGTACCCCGAGATAGAGGGTATATGTGAATGGCAGAATGGAAATATAGAATGAAGTTCTGTAAACTGCAATGATTTTGGGTGTGATCTCCCCCATTATAAGTAATACGAGTGTGATGATTATCACTGAAACAATGTCCGAACCCCTGAATATGAAACCCGCTTTCTTCAGCAGAATATTGAACAGGGATACAAAAAATACATTGACGAATGTATTGAGGAAAAGCAAAGCTATGAGGAAAGAAGTTCTCTCATTGTACAGTTTAAAGACCAGATTTTTCAGCCGGGGCTTTGTTCTGCCAATACGTCTTATCTCAACTTCAGTGAGTGAAAAGAATGCTGTTTCTGTGCCTGATATGAGAAATGAGAATGATATGAGTATTACA